>BNVG01000001.1 GCA_025997935.1 Synergistales bacterium
TCGGAGCGAATGCGACCTGTATGTGACAGCCTACGCGAATCGACTCATCCTTCCCGTATGACTTGTAAAGCTGAGGAAGTCCCTGAGCCATGATGTAGGCTTTCAACCCATATCCGCCAATGAATCCCAACGCCCTCTCAAATAAGTCCATCTTGCCGAGTGAGGGGAACTCATCGAGCATAAGTAAAAGGCGGTGTTTATATGTCTCTGCGCTTCGTCCGTCCTTGAAGTCCATCTTCGCGGCGAGAGTGAAGATAATCTGTGTCAGCACAAGACGGGTAAGAGGCATAAGCCTTAACTGGTCGTTTGGGTTTATTACAAGGTAACAGGATACTGCTTTCTCATTATTCATTAGGTCATGGATTCTGAAACTGCTCTTGCTTGTGTTGCGAGCGATAACAGGGTCACGGAATAAGCCCATGTTCGATATGACGGTAGATAAGACACTTCCCGCTTCCTCGTCAGGTTTGTTGAGTATAGATTGAGCCTCCTGAGCTACGATTGGATGTACTATCGGAGCTATTGTCTTTTCTCCGTCAGGTCTGACTACTTCCTCATAACCGAGATGAGGGTAATCCTGCCAGTGTTGAACCACTTTTCTCCACTCTATTCCGGGCTTAGTCAGTTCAGTCAGAACATCGGCCATCCCCGGAACTCCCCTATGTTCCATCTTGAATTTATAGAGCATATGGGTGACAGCTCCAAGCATAAGACTGGACGCTGTTTTCTCCCAATGGTCAGATAATCCTTTGCCGTTCGGGTCAACGATGATGCTGATTATCTGTTGTATCGTAGCTGTTTCGTTGTTTGTGCCTGAAGGAACGAGACGGAATATGTCTTCTTCGGGGTTGTCGGGGTTAGCGTTAGGATTCATTTTCTTTCCCGTTCCCTGCTCGAAGTCGAAATCAAGCAAGACCTCTTCAAGCGGGTTGAACGTAGCCGACGTTCCCCTTGAAATTGCGTCAGGGTCGGTAAAGTCGAGCTTCAATATATCCTGCTTCAGCTCTTTCGCTCGGTATCCTGCACTAAGTGAATAATTCTCCTGCTTGATGTCGAGTACAAATACGCTTTGTCTCCAACCGTCAAGAAGCGTAGGGAGAACAAGAGATATTCCCTTTCCCGAACGCGTAGGAGCGTAACAAAGAACGTGCTCGCGACCGTTATGGCGCATTGTTTTGACCTCTTTGCCTACCTTGATTCCACCGACGACAACGCCCTCTTTGAACGACTCTCCGTTTTCATCAAGTAATCCGGCGTCCTGTATCTCTCTCATCGTAGCCCAATGGGCGGAGCCGTGGAGGGATTCAAGACTTTCACTTTTGCCGAGCATATAACATTTCCTCGCTGAGTACGCTGAGATTATCAGGCCGGCAGAGAATATGAAGGCGCTTGTCGCCGCTACTTTCGAACGGGATTCCTCATAAGTTCTCATAAGCTCATAGAGCCAGTAGACAGCTCTGTAAAAGGGATATATGCGATAGCCCTGTATCGGAGAGAAACTCCAACCGAGGGCGGGGTGATACCCATAGGCATAGGCAATATACTGAGCCGTTATCTGCAAGGTTATTACTACACAGACAGAGAAGATTATAAGAGCTTTTGTCTTATATCCGAGCCCCTCGCGCTTGACGCCTCTGAACGAATAGTCCTTAGTCCTGACTATATTCTGCGGCATCAGCGTTTATGTCCTTCGCGCTCGTGTTCGGCTTTTTTAGAGTTCTTAGCAGTGTTCATGTTCTGAACCTCACTGTATCCCTGTTCGTCAGTAGTTAAGCTCATATCAGTGCCAACCTCTATGTTAGACTTATCCGATATGTTCCTTATGTCGTGCAGTATAGCGTGGTTGTCAGATATGGCCTGTATAGCCGCTCTGTCAGGAGTGTTGCCGAGTATCCCTATAATCTTGCCCTGATACGCTCTGCCCGGCTGTGCGCTGGTTACAATGGCGTTATCGCCTAACTGCTTCTTTGCTACGCCTCTCGCTTCTGCGATGGTGTATGTTTTTGTGTTCGTTGTGTTAGTGGTGTTCGTCGTATTTGCCGCACTTGTCGTATTTACTGCGATTGCCACGCTTGCCTCACGAGATGACGCAGAAGCCCTTAAATCATTCACCTGTGACGCCGCCTTTGCCGACGACGAGATAACACTCTCCTGCGTCGCTGATAAATCGGCGTTGGGGAGATTGGAGTCAAGCCCTCTGGGGATTGTATTAGCTTCTGAGACAAGTTCCTGACCTCTTTGGGCTTCGCTTCTCTCCTGGCTTGCCTGAAATAACTGCTCGTCATGGTTGTTATGGTCATGTTGGCCGTCGTGGTTATCGTGACTGTCATGATTGTCATAACTACCGTTACACTCTCGACTCTCTTTCATCACGCTGATAATTGTCTTGGCTACGAGGCTTCCGTCCCTTGTAGCCTTGAACAACTGCGAAGGGTCATACTTTATACTGTTCGCCCATGACTTTGTAGGCACTCCCTCTGTCTGCTCCACCGGTATGTGAAACTCGTGCATGAGCATCGTGCTCGCTATGTTGCAACGCAAGGCGATTAGGTCTTGAGTGTACCTAAAACCTAACCCATCGGCTGTTTCGGCTACTTTGGATTTAATGGCGTCTTGGCATTCTTTGATGCTGCTTCCGGGAGGTATGTCTATCTCTACGTTAGGTTCAGTCTCTAATTTTGGAGTAGGTAACTGACCGTTGAGCTGTGCGACGTTGAATACGGTGTATCCACGAACGCTTGGTTTACTGTCAGCGCTCTCTACTACTTGCTTCCAGTTTTCCAAAAGAACGCCGTGCTCACCCTTACGGATAAACAAACCGTTTTTGTTCGCTTCGCTCGCAGTTATGAATCTTGGGTCGGTGTAGCCGTTCTCCGCGCATTTCTCGAAGAGATAGAAAGCGTTCAAGCCTTCGTAACTTCTGCCTGAAACAGCGCCTTGGACAGGAGTTACAGGCAAGTCTTTTTTCTGCCACGGAACGATTCCCGCCTCTAACAAACACACAACGCGCTCAGCAAATTCAGTTCTTCTCTTTTCAGTGCTTGATGACATTTAGTTCAATCCCCTTTCTCTTGCAATCCAACTTTGGACAAACAACTTCTCCGACATCTCGCTACTCTCTTCAAAATCTGATTCCTCCGGCTCATCAATAGACGCGGGAGCGCACATAATCTCCAGTATTTCTTCCTGTGTCAGTTTTTTCATTGCTGCATCTCTCCTTTTTGTCGAGTTAAAAACAAATAAGCCAAATAAAACAAACAAAACCAAAAACCATAAACTAAGAAAATCTAAGAGTTAAACGAATCCAAAACCAAGAAAATCTAAAAATCAAACCAATCCAAGAATCAAGAAATCAAATATTCCGCGCGAACACAACAGGAACGCCGAAGGTGAGCGCCCAAAGAGAAATAACCCTCCTGTGCGTGACAGGCAATGATGTGTCTTTGCACCACCAGAGATTTGCTATGGAGATAATCATGTCGGGGCTGTGAAGCATAGAGACAAGATAAGGCCATGTCAGAAAAGCCTCGTAGCAGATAATGACAGCGGCTTTTCTGTTGTCAGGCAAGTCAAATATGCCATCGTCAAGCAAATGCAGATTGGCTCCGGTATCGGAAAAAGGACGATACATCGAGTAAGGTACGGGGATTCTTTGAGGAATGAAAGAAAAAGTGCCCTTGTAGAACATAACGAGAGCGTTGTCGTATTTTCGCCCATCGCCTGTCGGTAATTCGGCACCAAAGAGAACAACTGTTCTGTTTGTTTTGTTTGTTTTATCCGCAGTCAGTTTTTGAATCTCTTTCTTCCAGAGTTCCAACCCTGTATTGTTCAGTCTTCCGGCTATCGTCTCCGGCAGAACGATTATGTCTGTTGAGGCAATTTGATTCATGCCTACCCAGTTTCTTAACTCTGCAAAGACCATGTTGGCGCGTTCGTAATCCTCGGTAAAGTTAAAACTTCCGCTTCCAAGTCTGCCGAACGACGTATCGACGGCGATAATTCCTTCCGGCGTTTGGGGCGTAAACCAATCATCACTTGGCAATATGGCAAACGTCACTATAAATGCCGCTATGACAGTTATAAAAGCAAAGGCAGTTTTACGAGAAACGGCACATAATACATAGAGCGTCAGGACAATAACCATTCCTGCCAGCCCCCAGCCTCTGAATATCGTGCCTGTGGCCATAAGGGGATTGATTATGCCTATCAGAGATATTGGCGGTGCGACATAGGCCGTGATAAAGGCTAACACTATGCATACGGCTTTCAGTCTTTTGTCTTTCGCCCAGAAAATAAAGAAAGGCAACGACACGCCGAGAGGCATGAGCAGATACAGAGCGGCGGCTTGTATGTATGTGTGGTTTTCATACAGGAACACAGCCGCGCCCGGTAGTAATCCCCTCGACGCAGCGAGGTTGTAGGTCAGCATAATGGCGAATGCTGAATATCTTGAACCGGCGAGCGTCCAGAATATTGGAATGATGAGAATTAACGGTGAAAACACAGGATTGAAGCTCAGGCCAACGTAGCCGATGGCGGCAGAAACAAGAATCAACAGAAAATCCCATGTTGCAGGCGTTGCAGTTAATTTCAAAAGTCGCTTATAAAACATCTTCGCCATTGCCCGTTTCCCAATCGTCCTCATAGCGAACGGAAATATTCCCGCAGTTGATAATCATGCCGCCGCTGTCGCTGTTTTCATCCTCAGAGAGTTTGTACGCGGTATGTTTTCCATAGGCGCTGATGATGTCAGTAAACGCAAGCTCTGTTGTTACAATGGTCGGTAACTTAGCGTCATACCGAGCGGAAATTATATTACTTACATCAGCCTGTCTTGTCGGAGAATCTCCCTCTTTGCCCAAGTCGTCTATAACGAGAAACGGTTTGCTCCATGCCGCAGAGATTGTATTTCTGTCATGAATCATTCTGTTCGCGCTTCGCCACATCATGCTGTCACCGGCAGTTGTAGCCTTGCTCCACGTAACGACATCCAGTAAATCGGGTATCTTGCTCCTGAGATATTCTTTTACAGCCCAAGCCGCCGCGAATGACTTTCCGACGCCGCTGCCGCCGCTTAAAACTAAAAACCCCTGAAAGTTCCACTTGTTTGCCCAGATGAACGGCAAACTCTCAAAATAGGCGTCAAAATTGTCTATGTGTCTGCATGGAACTCCCGTTTCAAGCATGAGCTTGCGGAGCCGAGCTTCAAGTTTTTCTTCCAGACCTGAGCCGTAAACACAATAATGGCTCAGTATCGGACAACGACAGCGACGTGAGGTTCCCGACGAGGGCGAGACCCGAATCGTACCGTCCTTGCAGGGAGCCGGACATATTTTTATGTTTGTCAGTTCCGTTTGAATTTCATCGCTTATCGCCATGAGACGCTCCACCGACTCTTCCGAAAAGATACTTGAGATATGTCTTGGTTGTTCGTCTGTTTTACAGTAAGGCTCTCGCATTGATTCTTCCCTCCTGGTCTGTGTGCTTTTCCTGTAATCTCAGGCCGGCTTCTGTTCCTTCGCCAAAACTTGATGTTGAAGTCGAAGTCCTCCTAAAACCGCCTTCGATAATTTTCTGCATTCCCTTCTCGCCGATAAGCCAGTCAAAATCAGCCCGCCAGTTACTCGCGTTGTTTCCCATAGGCCATGGAAATTCTCTGACTCGCATAAAGAAGCGTTTCCACCAACCAGGCTTTTCACGTACAGGGTTCTCTGCAATTCGTTGCCTTAAAATACTTGCTCGTGACGCCGTAATCTTTCCGGCTTGGGGAAGCTCAGATAAGACAGTGTTGTAGGTTCTCCGAATAAGCTCATACAGCTCCGTTTCGGAGAGTTTTGCTTCGAGGTCTGGTTTTGAACTCTCCGCTCGTTGCGTTGTGATCCCCGCTGTGTCATGTGTTGGTTCTGGTCTTTGTAGATTTTCAAAATTCTCAAGAACTCCCTCCCTCTTCGTTTCGCCTTTTGTTTCGCTTTTTGTACCCCCTTGGGGGGTAGGGGGGTTTTGTTCTTTTATCTTGTTCATATAGTCTTGTTCTAGTACCTTTATATGGGTGTCCGTCTCGCGCACTCCCCCCGTCCGTGTGGCGGACTCCTCCGTTCGCCCTGCGGACGGGGAGGGTGTATTGCCGTCACCCTCCTGTTCGCTTCGCGGACGGGGTACTATGTCTATAATCTCGTAAAGATTTGAGGTCTGTCCTCTGCCCTCGAATATTCGGCTGTCCCTTGCGATAATCCCATGCTCCTCAAGTGTTTTCAGGGCTTCAAACACTTTGGTTCTCGAACAGCTTGCCTCTTCCGCGATTTTCTTTACGCTCGGATAGCAAGGGCCGTCCTTTTTCGCGTGTGAGCAGAGGGCGATATAGACCATTTTTTCGTAAATAGGTAAGTTCAAATCAAGGATAGTGTTCTCGAAACACACAACCCATCTCTTTTTCTTGACTCCAACGGATTGCGGCATAGGGTTTGAGATGACGTTTCCCATTTTCAAAACCTCCTCGTAACGCGAATTGTACTTCCACTTTTACAACCTCGGACAAACTGGCCGAGTGTAAACACGGACAATTTGTCCGAGTAGTGCATGTTTTTTCGGGACGTCAATCTAACTGAATAATTCACTGAACAACGGCAATGCCGTCATCTCCGGCATTTTGCGTCACATCGCAGTTATTTTCTTCACAACAGGCTCTGAACAGATGCCGGCTTTCAAGCCATTTGTCCAATTCCTTTACCGGGTATCGTATACAGCGTTCCGATTCTCTGGTGTATTTGGGACCTCCGCCGGCATTGTTATGTTTGCCGTTGTAACGGTGCATTCGCAAGAAAGAGACAGACCTACCTATATATCCGGCGGCGTCTTTTTCGTTTAAGTCTTTCGGAACGTGATTCAGTGAGTCGTCGCGTTTTATTTCTTCCTCTCCGAACAACTGAAACTTTAATTCCCGTACAAAAGACTCCAATTCATCACCGGCGCTTGCAACGGGAATTTGGCCGCTTATTTGCAAAAATCCTCCCTCAATGCGAATGCTGATATTTTTTGTCACTGCTATTCCCCCTTGTTTCAATAGCTCAAACGTATCAATTCAAACTAAAACGCACAAAGATAACATCATTTACAGGCAAGCTCTAACATTAGTTTCATTCTACGTATGGAAGTGAGACACGAATATTTTTTTAGGGGGTAGCGTATCAGGTTGGCAATTAGACTAAGTTTATGATGCTTAGGTAACGGAAATTGCAGTATATATAAGGATGTAGCCGGATAAGTATTAGAAAAATCATCGAAAAGTTTGTATTATTTTCTCTAATGGTTCTTTGATTTTCTTGTAAGTGATAGCAGTTAATAAATTCAATGAATTGTGTCAAATAAGCGCTGACGGTTAATAATTTGAGGAACTACGCCAAACAATAATTTCTTACAAACACTACCAATAGACTTCGAGCAACAGCGCGAACATTCCGAAGTCTACCCTCTGTTTTCAGTCTGATGGCATGGATAGGCAATCTTGATAGTCAAATTCTCGTCAATATAACTCATTGCTGAACTTGTTAAATTGAGAAGCAAATCAAAAGGACACAGAAAGTAATACGACAAGAAAGTTTGGAGGGTATTTGGAGGGTAGATAAAATAAAAAGGGCTTAGGAAAATCTCCTAAACCCTTGGTATTTCTTGGAGCGGAAGACGGGATTTGGACCCGCGACCCCAACCTTGGCAAGGTTGTGCTCTACCCCTGAGCTACTTCCGCGTCTTTGCGATACAAAAAACTCACGTCTATGGTGGCGGGACCCAGAATTGAACTGGGGACACGCGGATTTTCAGTCCGCTGCTCTACCATCTGAGCTATCCCGCCCTATACAGTTTTTACGCACCAATCTAAAAATGGCGGGGCCGACGAGACTCGAACTCGCGACCTTCGGCGTGACAGGCCGACACTCTAACCGACTGAGCTACGACCCCGCATTCACAAACTGGTGGGCGAAACAGGGTTCGAACCTGTGACCCCCTGCGTGTAAGGCAGGTGTTCTGCCGCTGAACTATCCGCCCAAAACACAGAGGCAAGTATAACCGTTCGCGTTATTTCTGTCAATATATTATTTCTTTTATATCTCTTTTATATATTTCCTTTCGGATTTCATCTATCGTTCACTATCGGCTTACTATAAGAATACTCGGAGTCCCACGGAAAGAGTATCCAGGTGTCCTGCGTGACCTCCATGATGAACGTGTCGACAAACGGGCGGCCCTCGGGCTTCGAGTAGACCGTGGCAAAACAAGCTTTAGGCAGAAGGTTTCGCACAACTTTTGCGGTCTTGCCCGTGTCCACGAGGTCGTCTATGATGAGGCAGTCGGCCCCTCCGTCCGGCGCCTGAACGTCCTTCAGAACAACCGGCTCGCCCTGACGCTTAGCTGAATAGCTCGACACGCACACCGTATCCATGAGCTTTATGTTCAGCTCGCGCGCGACGATGGCCGCCGGGATAAGCCCGCCCCTGGCAACGCCTATTATCTGTTTCCATGTCCCGAGCGTGTAAAGGCGCGCCGCCAGCATTTTGCAGTCCTGATGAATCCTGTCCCATGAGATGGAATAAGTCGCGTGATAACGTTCATCCACGCCCATGCGCTTTCGCCTCCTTTCAATATATAAAAGCCGAGCGCATTTTATCACCAACGGCCTTAAATATGTTAAAATACATAATATTATTTCAAGATTTCAATTTTGCGATTTTTATTTTGAAATTTTTTTATTTCCGTTTTAATTTTTAATTAACTTAATTAATATGGAGGCGGCGACGTTATGAATAAAAATATGAAAAATAAATTCTATGCCGCGCTTGCGGCGGTTGTTTTCTCCGCGGTGTTTTTGCCGCGCGCTGAGGCCGTGTCGCTTTGGAACGACAAAACCAACATGGTGACGGATCCGCGCCCGAGCCGCGCGGGAGACATCGTCACGGTGCTGGTGAACGAGCAGACGAACACGAAGGACGAGGCCAAGACGGATCTTCAAAAATCCTCCAGCAACTCGGTCAGCGACGGTACGGGCATCTTGAGGTTTATCCGCGCCCTTGCCCTTGACACGTCAAGCGAGGCAACCGGCGACAGCTCGGTCGAGCGCAAGCACACCGGGCGCACAACTCTCTCCTGCCTCGTCACGGACGTTTTGCCAAACGGGAACCTCGTAATAGAAGGCACCCGCGACATCCAGACCAGCGAGGAGACATTGCAACTCCAGCTCACGGGCGTAATCAGGCCGCAGGACGTGAACGCCAACAACCAGGTTCCGAGCAACCTCGTGGCCAACGCCGAGCTCGCCATAAAGGGCAAAGGCTCGCTTACCCGGACGCAGAAAACCGGCGTCATAACGAAAATTCTCCAGACCATATTCTAAGGCCATGAACAAATACATAATCAAAAGCCTGTCGTTTCTCGCGTTGTTACTTTACGTCCTCATGCCTGACATATCTTTGGGCGCGGACTCTCGCGCCTTGGACGAAATGGATTTTTCTTATGTTCACCCTATGGTGCGTATAAAGGACATAGCGGATCTCGAGGGCGCGCGGTCAAACCAGCTGACGGGCATAGGTGTGGTCATGGGCTTGGCCGGGACGGGCGACAAGGTTCCGATGGCGATGCAGATGATGAAAAACGTCCTTAGTCAATATGGCCTGAGCGTCGAACAAAGAGACATACGTAGCAAAAACGTCGCGGTGGTCTCCATAACGGCGGATCTGCCGCCTTATGTCAGGCCGGGACAGACTATCGATATAAGCGTAAACGCTATGGGCGACGCCAAGAGCCTTCAGGGCGGTACGTTGCTCCAGGCTCCCCTGAAAGCCGCTGACGGTCGAGTTTACGCCGTGGCTCAGGGGTCGGTGCTCGTAGGCGGCTACGCCGCTGGGGGGAGTTCGGCCACCACGACAAAAAACATCCCGACGGCCGGGAGAATCCCTAATGGCGCGATAGTCGAGCGCGACGTGCCCACAGATTACGCCGACGGCGGACAGCTGGCTATCCTCCTGCGTCAGCCCGACTTCACCACGGCGCAGAGAATCACCGACACGCTTAACTCCGCGTTCGGTCGCGTCGCCTATCCGGCTGACGCCGGGCGCATAATCATAGACCTGCCGCCTCAGTACGTAGGCGCGCCGACGGCCTTCATCGCCAAAATGGAAAAACTCGAGGTGGAGCCGGACGTAGGCGCGCGCGTCGCCGTAAACGAGCGCACGGGCACGGTCGTGATGGGCGGGGACGTCAAAATAAGCTCAGTCGCCGTCGCTCACGGCAACCTCACCGTATCGGTGTCCGAGAACACCAACGTAGTCCAGCCGGGCCCAATGTCGGGCGGCAACACGGCCGCGGAACGTAGCACAAATGTCGACGTGGACGAGGGAAAGGCGAGTTTTGTAGCCCTGCCCGCCACGACGACGGTCAAAGACTTAGTGAAAGTCATCAACGCCACGGGCGCGTCGCCGCGCGACGTAATAGAGATTTTACAGGCCATAAACGAAGCGGGCGCGCTCCACGGCCAGCTCATAAATATGTAAGCGAGGGTAAACAAGATGAGCGCTATCGACACATATAACGTAAGGCCGGTAAACAACGACGTCCCGCAGGAAGTTCACGACACGCGCGAAGCCCGTAAACTCAAGGAGACATGTCAGCAGTTCGAGTCCATCCTGTGGGCCCAGATGATGAAGAAGGCCAAAGCGAACGCCCGGACTCTCGGCAGAGTAAACGGCGAGGAGCGAGAGCGTCCCTGGGCTCAAATGGAAGACTTGTCACTCGAGATGGCGTGTGAGGATTTGGCCAAGAGTAGCGGAACCGGTCTGTGGGAGGTTCTTTACAACAGCCTCGTAAAAGGCTTAGAGGCCGAGCTCAAGACAAAAGCCAGAGCCGGACAGGCTACGGAAGCCGCGAGCGCCTACCAAAAATCCACGCTTCAAGATTACAGCCTTAGAGCGAAAAACACACTTGACGCCTTTTGAAGATGTCCCCCGATACGGAAAAACCGGAATGGTGGAGCGAGGGCGTCCGTTTTGAATGTCTTGGCTGTGGGCGGTGTTGCGGGGGAGCGCCTGGGGCTATATTCTTTACGCCCGAGGAGGAAGACCGCATAGTAAACAACATAGAGATAAACGGCTCGAAATTCACGAATACCGAGTTTCGGGCTTTGTTTGTCACCGGCAGATGGGGACGCCCCAGCTTCAAAGAACGGCATAACGGCGACTGCGTTTTTTACGACGCGTTGGCCCAAAAATGCAAAATCTACCTCCTGCGCCCGGCTCAATGCGCGCTCTTCCCGTTTTGGCCCTCGGTCATGGAGTCCCGGGAAAGCTGGGATTTAGAGGCCGCCCGTTGCCTCGGCATGAACGACGGCCCTGTTTGGTCGGCTGACAACATAAGGTTTCTTTTATCTAAAAGTCCGTTTGAAGACCTATAACGAATAAATTTAAGAAAGGGTGGTTTATCATGGCGAAGAAAAAAGGACGTCTCGAGTTTTTGGAAATGAAAAAAAATAACGAAAAGGTCGCGTGGATAACGGCTTACGACTTCCCGACCGCCATGTTCGCGGAGGCCGCGGGCATGGATATGATTCTCGTGGGCGACTCGCTTGGCATGATCGTCTTGGGTTACTCCGGCACAATTCCGGTAACTATGGACGACTGCATCAGCCACTGCAAAGCAGTCCGCAGGGGCGCGCCCAACACGTTCGTGATGGGAGACATGCCCTTCGGCTCCTACCAGATCTCGGACTCCGACGCCGTCGCTAACGCCGTTCGTTTCTTCAAGGAGGCGGATGTGGACGCCGTAAAGCTCGAGGGCGGCGTACGCGTGGAGAGCAAGCTGAGAGCCATAGCCGAAAGCGGCGTCTTGGTTTGCGGACATATCGGGCTTACGCCCCAAAGCTCCGGGCCTATGGGCGGGTTCAAAGCTCAGGGCGTCACGCCCGAATCGGCGCGCTTTGTCTTAGACGACGCGCTGGCCGTCGAGAGAGCCGGGGCGTACGCGCTGCTGCTCGAGGGCATTCCGCCGGAGTTGACCGAGTTTATCCATAAGCGCCTGTCAATACCGGTCTACTCAATAGGAGCGGGGCTTCCCTGCGACGGGCAGCTCATAATATGCGGGGACATGCTGGGGCAGTTCCAGGCGTTCACGCCCAAGTTCGTCAAGAAGTACGCCAACGTCGCGGAAGTAGTCACAAACGCCTTCAAGAACTACGTCGACGACGTGAAGACAAGCAAATTCCCGGCGGACGAACACGTGTACCACATCCGCAAGGGCTGCGAGACGGAGTACGCCGCTATGTTGAAGGAGTACGAGAAAAAATAACTTTAAGCAAACGGCAGGGCGCAAAAACCGCCCTGCCGTTTCGTTTGTTTTGTTCGTAACCGTCTACCAGTTCTCGCCCAAAAGCTCGAAGTACGCCTGAGGATGGTCGCAGGCCGGGCACTTTTCGGGCGCACCGCTCGCCTCCAGCACGAAGCCGCAGTTGCGGCAACGCCACTTGACCTTTGCGTCTTTCTTGAAGACCTTGCCCTCGGCGATATTTTTGGCAAGCCCCAAAAAACGCTCCTCGTGAGACTTCTCGGCGACGGCGATGTTGCGGAAGATGGCCGCTATTTCTTTGAGGCCCTCTTCGTCGGCTATGCGCGCGAACTCGGGGTACATCTCAGACCACTCGTGTTTCTCCCCCGCCGCGGCGTCTTTGAGGTTTTGAAGGGTGTCGCGCTCAGGGCCCGCCGGGAACGACGCCGTTATCTCAATGTCGGTTGGGCCTTCCATGAGACGGTAAAGCCTCTGCGCGTGCTCTTTTTCCTGCTGCGCCGTCTCGGTGAATATGAACTCAACCTGCTTGAAGCCCTCTTTGGCCGCCTTGGACGCGAAAAACACGTAACGGTTGCGCGCCTGAGATTCCCCCGCGAAAGCCTTCATAAGATTTACCTGCGTCTTTGAGCCCTTTACGCTTGCCATGATAATTCCTCCCTATCGTATCAGATCCCGCAAAAACGGCGGCAACACAAAAGAGGCGCCGTGAACTTCTTCTGAATAATACCGCGTTCCTTCAATCGACCTGACCGGCTTGCCCGGGTCGGGCGACAGCGACGCCGCGCCGTATGTCCACATTCCGCTCGGGTACGTCGGAACCGCGCCCCAGTACATTTTGACAACAGGGAACACAGAACGCATCTGTCCTATGGCCTGCTTCATAAGCGCGGTATCGGAAAACGGCGACTCAGTAAGCTCCGTCATGATGCCGTCTTTTTTCAGGACTCTTTTTATGTCTTCGTAGAACGGCGACTGGAAGAGACCGGCGGCGAAATCCACCGGGTCGGTGCTGTCAACGATAACAACGTCAAAGCGCTCGTTCGTCGTCTCGAGATACGACAACGCGTCCGCGTGTCTCACGTCGGCGCGCTGATCAAAGAAGGCGGCGCTTGCGAAGGGCAGATACTTTTCGGAGGCCAGAGTTACGTCTTTGTCTATATCTATAAGTGTACAACACTCTACGCAGGGGTGCCGCAAAACCTCGCGCAAAATAGCCCCGTCGCCGCCGCCAACGATCAAAACCCGCCTCGGCATAGGGTGAGAACATAGCGGAACGTGAGCCATCATCTCGGAGTAACAGAACTCATCCCTCTCGGTAAGCTGAATCGCGCCGTCAAGCACGAGCGTCCTTCCGTACTCCGTCGTGTCGACTATGAGAATGTCCTGATATTGTGTTTTCTTGCTGAAAATCGTCTCCGTCACGCGCAAGGACAAACGTAGACCGTCGCTCTGTTCCTCTGTGAGCCAGAGGCTGTTCTCCCGGCGAGCGCGCGTCACCGGCTCATACTTGTCCTCGTTTGACATCGTCAGTTGCGTCCGTCCTGTCTGTACACAAAATGCTGCGCCGGATATTTCAAAAGCGTTGACGGGTCACGAAAAACCCCGGCGCTCATAACGCCGAAATGAAGGTGCGGCGTAGTGGATCGCCCCGTATTGCCCGAATAGGCTATCATCTGCCCCGACTCTACCGCCTGCCCCTTCTTGACCAATATCTCAGAGCAGTGCGCGTAAAGCGTCCTGACGCCGTCCGCGTGGGATATTATGACCGTGTTTCCGTAGCCGTTGTAGGCCCGCGCCTCGGCGACAACGCCGTCCATCGCCGCCTGCACCGGCGTACCGCTGGGGACGGGAATATCCAACCCCTCGTGCATTATCCATCTTCCGCCCGGCCCCATACCACGCGGGCCAAAGCCAGACGACACCGCGCCTCTGACGGGCCAGGCCAAAGCGAGGGAGTCCTTGTTCGCGCTGTTTCCCTTCATGTTCCAGTCTCTCACGTTGGGCATTATCTGAGCCGTCGCCTTCATGAGCGACGGGACGTGAGACGGCATTTCATAAGAGCCGAGAGACGGCATGGAGGGCAATGTCACTATGCCCGGCAAAGGCGTCGCGGCAAACGACGCGCGGGCGGACGTAACCGAAAACAGAGCAAAAACAACAACGCGGAAAAATCCGCGGCAATGGCGTGACGACAAAAAAATCTCCCCTTTTTGCTGAGAAGGAGCGATAGTTTCATAAACGCGAGCCCTTTGCATCAAAGCGTTTGTTGCGGCGCGTTTACTTTACGCTGAAACTCTTGGCGCTCCAGGATTTGCCTCTTTTAATTTCTCCGGCAATCAGTTCAAGATAACGACCGAAACACTTAGGACAACGCTTCGTAGACTCGTTCGCGTCAACCTCAACCTCAGCGCCACACTCAAGACAGCGAAACTTAGCCACGCAACATCACCTCCCAATATACCAATATACCAAAGTACAAACAGCCTATTATTATTCTAATAAAAAAATCCGTTCCCGTCAAATTATTTTTTCCAGCGCGCGTTTCGCCCTTTCGCGAACTATCGGGTATTCGTCTCTGAGGGCGTTTTCGATAAGGGGGGCGAAAACGTTCCTATAATCGTTGACCATCGCGTTTATGGCGTTCAATTTCCAGCGCCAAAGAGACTCTTTATTGATATAGAAAAATTTGCGGCTCAGTACACGCTCTATTTCTTCGTAAGTAGCCGCGAGAATTTTTTCAGGCGACAAAAACGGGCTCAAGTCTTCAAGCCCCGGAAAATCATCGGCCTCGCTCCACTTGTCACGGTTCATCGGGCAGGCGTCCTGACAGGCGTCGCAACCGTAAATCCAGGCGCCTATTTGGCCGTTTGTCGCGTCGTCATAGGAGTTTTGGTCATTCGAAGTCGTCAGCTTGCTCACGCAAGTGGCCATGTTCATCGTGTAGGGCATACTCAAAGATTTTGTCGGGCAGGCTTTTATGCACCTGTTGCAATCGCTCGGGCATTCCTTTAGGTCGTGACGCTCCGTCAACTCCATTTCCCCGTCCGTTATCCAAGCGGTTATGGTATGCCACGAGCCTTTTTCGGTGTAGAAAAAATTGTTGCGGCGAATTATGCCAAGCCCTGCCTTGTGGGCGGCCCATCTCATGGCCGTGAGGCCAGGATGTTCGTTGAACGCGGTTTTAAGCCCGAGTTCCTCCAGATACGCCCCGAATGAATTTAATATTTTGCGCTCAGGCGAATCCGGGTTGAAGCGCGAGTCCGTCAGGTAGCTTTTTCCGTATCTCGCGCGCGCGGCTTCGGGAATAACGTAACGCCCGTAGCGCGTCACGGCGACGACAATGGATTTTGCCCAGGGAAAGCTCCGCCTCACGTCGGCGAAACCCACGAAGCGGCCATAAACGGCCTCGCCGTCAGGTATCCGGCTCATCCGTTCTCTGAGTTTATCGGCATAATCAAGCATGTCCTCCGGCTTTATAACGCCACATTTTTCTATGCCAAGCGAACGGGCTTTTTGCCGGATTTTTTGCTCGACGGGAAGACACGAATCATCAACGCACATAAGTCACTCCTCCTCCAAAGGTCGCCCCCTACTCAAGTTCCCTCTTCAGCCTCTCCACATTGCCCCTCACATCTCCGCCAACAGCCGCCGATATGACGCATATACCGTCCACGCCGCAATCCATAACGCCACGCAGATTGCCGAATGAAACGCCTCCTATCGCCACAGACGGCAAGTCCGTGGCCGCCGCCGCAGTTCTCAGCCCCGGAAGCCCTATCACGGAGTCGACGGCCTTGGAGCCCGTGCCGAACACCGCCCCAAGTCCAAGATAGTCCGCGCCGTCGCTGAGCGCGCGCCGCGCCTCGTCAGCGGTATGAGCCGATACGCCTATTATGAAGCCGAGGGGGGCGATGCGGCGCGCCTCAGTGGCCGGGATGTCGTCCTGGCCTAAGTGGACGCCGTCCGCGCCGCTCAGGATGGCCACGTCGAGCCTATCGTTTACGATAAAAAGCGCGCCCCGCGAGCGGCATAGCTTGGACAGCGTTTTAGCCTCACGCAACATCTCGCCGCCGTCGGCCTCCTTGCCCGTCATATCTTTGTCGCGGAGCTGAATGGCCGTCGCGCCGCCTAAGAGGGCAAGATTCGCCTGATCTTCTATGCCAAGCGGCGCGCCTATTACGCGGTCGGGGATGACGTAGAGCCTGAGCGCGCGCCGTAAATTCTCTTTTGTCCATGTCGTTTGCGTCATTATACCAAAACCTCCCATCGGTCTGAACTGCCTAAAAAGTCGTCGGCCCGTAGCGTAAAAAACGCGTCTGTGAGGCGCGGCATGAACGTCCCGCTGTTTTTGGCCTCGAGGCTCGCCCGTTCGGAGGCTATGCCCATAGCCACAAGCCCCGCCGTCGCACCTAAAGCGGCGTCGCCGCAGGCCGCTACGGCGGATAAAATCACCGTGCCGAGCGCGCAGCCGCTACCCGACAGACAAGTCAAGAGCGCGTGACCGCCTCGAACAGTAAGAAGAGCTTGACCTTCACTGACATAGTCAATCTCACCTGTTGCGCAGACCACGCAGTTATATTTTTTGGCGAGGCTTATAACGGCCTGCCTCGCGTCGCCGCTCGCTTCGACGTCCACGCCCCTTGTCGCGCCGCCCGTCTTGGCCATGAGGGATATTTCGCCGGCGTTGCCTTTTATCACGGAAAATTTATGACGACCAATAAGCGCGTCCACGCTCGACACGCGAAACGCCGACGCGCCGTAGCCCACCGGGTCAAGGAGAGAATATTTTGCTTTTCCCTGCGCGTTCAGTTTGTCCATCTCGGACAGGGCGCGCTCCGCCGTCTCGAGCGCGGAGGCGGACGGCGTGCCGAGGTTCACCAAAAGCCCGTTGGACAGCCGCGCCAACTCCTCCGCCTCGTCGGGGTACTGCGACATGAGAGGGGACGCGCCGACGGCGAGGCAGATATTGGCCTGGAGCGCTACGGCTACGGAATTTGTGATGTGGTGAACGAGGGGCTTTTTGATCTTGATCTCCCCCCAAACCCGGGCTAAATCCTGGGGCGTTATATCTTTTAGCGGCTTATTCTTCATCCCAACCAAGCCCTTCTCTGTAAAGTTTGTAAAAATGGTGCGTGGGGCCGTTGCCCTTGCCTATGGAAAGGGAGTGCTGAATAGCCGTGGTGACATAGATTTTAGCCCGAGCTACCGACTCCTTGACCGTAAAGCCGAGGGCCAAGTTCGAGGCTATGGCCGACGACGTCGTGCAGCCCGTGCCGTGCGTGTTTTTTGTGTCTACGCGCGGGGCGCTGTAATAGCTGAACGCCGCGCCGTCAAACAAAACGTCCCTCGCGTCGTCCGTGCCCGAGCTGTGCCCGCCCTTGACCAAAACGGCAAGGCCAGTCTCGCCAAGCGCGTAAATGCGCCGCGCGGCGTCCTCCATATCGCTCAGACTCTTTATTGTCATACCGGCGATTTTTTCGGCCTCCGGGATGTTGGGCGTCAGTACGTCAGCCAGCGGGATTATCTCGCTTATAAGCGTGTCGATGGAGTCGGGGGCCATGAGGGCGCAACCGTTTTTGGCGTACATCACGGGGTCAATAACGACGCCCGGATGACATCTCAACATGGGCTTGTATTGGCGGAGTTTGCTCGCGACCGCTTTCATGCACTCGACCCCCGACAACATCCCGACTTTTATCGCGCTGACTTCTATATCCTCAAAAACGGCGTCAATTTGCTCACCGATAACGTCAGGCGTAATATCCTGAATAGATATGACGCGGCTCGTGTTCTCGGCCACGACGGACACGACGGCGCTCATGCCGAAAAGCCCATGCGCGGAAAAAGTCTTGATGTCCGCCTGTATCCCCGCCCCGCCGCTACAATCCGAGCCGGCTATTGTCAATATTGCCTTCATAATTTGCCTCCTCTTCAACAAAAAAGACGCGCCCCAAAAAAGCTAAGGGCCGCGTCTTAATTCTGAAATCTCCGTTTCCCTACGCCGGCATTGCCCGGATCAGGTTCAAGGGTCGAAGGGCTGTATGACCCTTCCTCTCAGCGAAACGCTCCCCTGCAATTTCTACGTTTATTTTTTAATGCGTGTTTTCTATGGGTTCACGCGCGTCAGGCAACAAGAGCCACTCGCTCCAGTTGCAACGAAGAGCGCCGCTCAGGATGTAAGCCGAGAAAAACACGAGAGGCGCGCTACTTTTCAATATCGCGAAAATCGCCACGGACACAGTCAAGACAAGCAAACATCTTTTTCTGTCGGCTGTTTTGCCGGTGATTTTTTTAATGCTTGAGTAAGGTAGGCTCGATATCATCAAAGAGCCGGTGATAAGAAGCACCGGAATCATTAAGACCGGGATTGACGGAATATCCGCTAAGATAAAAGACGCCACAAAAAGCCCGCCCGCCGGGCTCGGAAGCCCCTGAAAAGGCCCCGGTACGTGCGCGACCGCGACGTTGAAACGCGCCAGACGAAGCGCCACGCAAAGCGTAAAATAGCAAGCCACTATCGCCGCCGCGACGCCGCCGAAATACATCGGGTCGTCGCCGAACGCGAAAGACGCCATGTATGTCATAGTGGCGGGCGCCACGCCAAAACTGACCAAGTCGGCCAAGCTGTCGTACTCGAGCCCAAACTGGGACGCGCCGCCGAGACTGCGCGCGACTTTGCCGTCAAGCCCATCGAAGACTACGGCAAAAAATATCAACCACGCCGCCGGGACGTAGTGTTCATGCACAGACAAAATAATCGAGAACATCCCGCAGAGGAGGTTTCCGCTCGTGACCATATTAGGCAATATCTGCCTGAACGAAAGAGGCTGACCCCTGCGTAAACGTTTCATTTTCAGAAATCCCACAACAAACCCCCCTTAACACTCTGATCGCAAAGAACCCAAAATCGATTTTCCTGCTAACACTTTATCATGTAAATTAACTGACAATTCTACGCCCTTTGGGAGGTAGATGTCAACCTTCGACCCGAGTTTTATCATCCCGTACCGCTCGCCAGCCTCGAGCGCGGCTCCGCGTTTCAGACGGCACACTATACGCCTCGCCAAAAGCCCGGCTACCTGCACCATCATTATATGACGCCCGTCATGAGTAGAAAGGCCTACATAGTTGCGCTCGTTGATCTCGGACGCCTTGGGCGCGAACGCCGCCACCTTTTTGCCAGGGACGTACTCCATGTACTCGACCACCCCGGCGCAGGGGGCGCGGTTCACGTGTACGCTGAAGGCGTTCATAAATACGCCTATCTTTATACACTCGCCCGTGAACGGATGCGACGCGTCCTCTATCTCCACGATTTTTCCGTCGGCGGGGGACACGAAAAGCGTCTCTCCGTCTTTACCAACTGGCGCTACTCGCTCCGGGTCGCGGTAGAACCATATCGCAAACCCCGTAAGCAAGACAAAAACACCCGCCGCTATGGGCGAGAAAACAAAGCTGACGGCAGTCAACGCCACCAAAAACCCTATCGTAAAAAAGCCATCAGGCGCAATTTTCATAACATGTCTCCCTGTTTACGCCTCGTATGGGGGCGCCGTATTTATAGAATCGGCTGTATTTGCGGAATCATTAGCGTCGTTTCGCACAATGCTACAGTCCGCCACGGCGTCAAGCTCGTCGAGCTTCACCGTTATGTTGCCCGTGGCCGTGCGGCTCAGGAGCGGCGTTTCGCTCACGGCCACGCGAATCATGCGCCCGCGCGACGTTATGGCGATTATCTCGTCCTGTTCCCTGACCGACCAGCAACCGACGAGCTTACCCGTCCTCGGGCCTAAATTCATGGCGCGCACTCCGCCCGTGCCTCTGTGGTGCGGCGTGAACTCCGAGAAGCGCGAGCGTTTGCCTATTCCGTGCTCGCTGAGTATCAATATATGGCTGTCTTCGTCCACTACGTCGCAACTTATAATGACGTCGCTGTCGCTCAGGCTCATGGCCCTGACGCCGCGCGCGTCGCGCCCCATCGAGCGGAACTCCCCCTCCGACACGCGCAACGCCTGAGCGCCGAGCGTCATCAGGAGTAGGTCGTCGCTACCCGACGTGAGACACACCTGCGCTATCTCGTCGCCCTCGTCGAGCGTGATGACGCGGCGCGGGCGGTTGGAGTCTGCCAAATCCGAAAGCCGTATCCGCTTCGCCACGCCGTGTTTCGTGAGGAAGAACACGTAACCCGCGTCCGCCTGTTCGGAGCCGTAGAACCTCACTATCTGCTCATCAGCCTCAAGCGGCAGAATCTTTGAAATTTGCTTGCCCTTGCCGGTCTTTGTCTCCGGCACGAGATGCCCGCGCAACGACATTACGCGCCCGCGCGACGTGAAGAAGTATATTTCCCTGTGGGTATGAGTGACGCTCAGGGAGTCCACGGCGTCCTCGTCGCGCACGACCGCGCCCTTTCGCCCCTTGCCGCCCCGGCCCTGAAGCGTGTAGCTCTCAAGGTCTTGACGCCTCAGAAAACCATCCTTCGAGAGCACGACGACTATGTCGGCCTCGGGGATGAGGTCCTCGTCGGCGCTTTCTTCGTAGTCGTCCACTATCTCCGTTCTGCGCTCGTCGCCGAACTTCGCGGCTATCTCGGTCAGCTCCGCCCTGATGACGCCGTCCAAAACCTTGGCGTCGCCAAGTATATGCCTGAAGCCCGTTATGTCAAGCTCAAGCGCCGTCAGCTCGTCGCGCAGTTTGTCGCGCTCGAGGCCCGTCAAACGCTGTAGGCGCATCTCGAGGATAGCCCCGGCCTGAACGTCGGAGAATCCGAGCGACGCGGTGAGCCCCTCGCGGGCCTCGGCTGTCGTCTTGGCCCCTCTGATAAGGGCTATGACGCGGTCTATCATGTCGAGCGCCCTCGACAGGCCCTCAACGATATGCGCGCGCGCCAAGGCCTTGTTCAGCCTAAACTCCGTGCGGCGTCTGATGACTTCGCGCCTGTAGCTCAAAAAGAGGGTGAGTACCTCTATTATTGGCATTTCTCTGGGTCTGCCGTGGTCGAGGGCGAGGTTTATAACGCCGAAGGTGGACTGGAGCTGGGTGCGTCTGTAGAGCTGACGTATGACCAGCTCCGGGTCTGTGTCGCGGGCAAGCTCGACGACTATACGCATACCGTCGCGGTCGGACTCGTCGCGTATGTCGGTTATGCCGTCAACGCTTTTGTCCTGAGCCTGAGCGACCATTGTCTCGATAAGCGTGGTCTTGTTGAGCATATAGGGAATTTCCGTGACTATGACGGATGTTTTTCCTCTTTTGCCGTCCTCGACGTGCATTTTCCCGCGCACGACGACGCGCCCGCGCCCCGTCCGATATGCGTCGCGGATGCCCTCGCGTCCAAGGATTATCCCGCCGGTAGGAAAGTCCGGCCCCGGAAGGCGTTTTATAACCTCGGCAAACTCCGGCTCGCCCTCCGCGTCGAGCAGATAATGCAGGGCGTCGACTATTTCTCTCAGGTTGTGCGGGGGGATGTTTGTGGCCATGCCGACAGCTATGCCCGTAGCGCCGTTTATCAGGAGGTTGGGGACAGCCGCGGGGAGCGTCAGAGGCTCTTTGAGGGACTCGTCGAAGTTCGGCGCCCAGTCTATGCAGTCCTCATCTATATCGGCAAGTATGAACTCGCCAAGCTCGAAGAGCCGCGCCTCGGTGTAACGCATAGCCGCCGCGCTGTCTCCGTCCACCGAGCCGAAGTTTCCCTGCCCGTCCACAAGCGGGTATCTGAGGCTCCAGGGCTGCGCCATGCGTACCATCGTGTCGTATATGGAGCTGTCTCCGTGCGGGTGGTATTTACCCATCGTCTCGCCGACGACCGTGGCCGACTTTCTATATGACGAGCTGTGTCTCAGGCCAAGCTCGTTCATGGCGAACAAAACACGCCTCTGCACGGGCTTCAGGCCGTCGCGCACGTCGGGAAGAGCGCGTCCGACTATGACGCTCATTGCGTAGTTAAGGTAGCTCTCCTTGATCTCGTCGACCAAGGGAAGGGGCAAAACCCTGCTGAACAGGTTCTCGCCCTTTATTTCTTCCGTCATTCAAAAACCTCCGAGAAATATGGTTATAGCCTCTCCATTTTAGCACGAAATTCAGAAAAACCCGCCTTCGCCCCCGCGCGTCCCCTACTCGCGTATCTCGCAAAAGGGCAGCGACAACAGACGGCCTATGGGCACCAACCACAAAAAGACGGCCAAGGGAATGGCGCTTATGTCGGCGGACAGCATCGCGAAGGGCACGGCGGCGGCTGTGCTCCACGGGATGAGGCCCGTCACGAGAATGGCGGTATCCTCTATGTGGGCGGCCAAAAGGCTGTTCGACGCCCCGCGCCGCTCGTAGATTTTCCCCATGAGCTGATTTGTCAGGATGACAGATAGTGACTGGTTGCAGACGAACATGTTCGTGACCGTGCCCGTCGCGAGCGTGGCCGTATAAAGCGAGACGCGTTTACTCAGACGCTCCAAGAAGCGCTCTGCGCCGTTCAGCAGCCCCGCGCGGTCGAAAATCCCGGCGTAAGACGAAGAGACCAATATTATTCCCATGAGGTTCACCATCGACATTACGCCGCCGCCCGCGAGAAGGCGCGCGAAACGCCCCGTCCCGGTCGGCTCGTACCCAAAAAACATAGCGCGAACCAGCGCTAAGTACGGCATGCCCTGCGTCCAAAGGGCGACGACCGCGCCCGCCAGTACGCTAAGCGCAATGGCGGTCTTCACGCCGACGCCGGCAAGCGGCAGGATAAATATTATCAGGGCGGGCAGAGCCGTTATCGGGGACAGGTTGAACATGGCGGCTATCTCAAGCTGAATGTCCGCGCCGCCGCTTTGGGCCGGGCTACGCAGGGAAAAATACAGATATATCAAAAGCGACAGCGCCATAGGAGCGAGCGCCGTCCTGAACATATTGCGGATGTTGTCGTAAAGGCGCGTACCGGTCACGCTCGCCACGAGGTTGGCTGAGGACGACGTGGGCGCGCACCGGTCGCCGAAGAAGCACCCCGATATAATGGCCCCGGCCGTGGCGGCTAAATCCGCGCCGCAACTTCGTGCAAGCGCCATCAGCACGACCCCGACCGTCCCCGCCGTGCCGAAGACCGTACCCAAAGCGTAAGACACGACGCATGTAAGCGCGAACGCGCACAGGACGAAGAAGCGCGGGTCAATGAACTCTATCCCGTACCGAACCAAAAACGGAATCGTGCCGCAGGCTCTCCACACCGCGGTCAGAAGCCCGATCATGATAAAAATCAGTATGACGCCGCCGGTCTTTTTTATCCCGGCGAGCGCCATCCGCAAAACCTCCGCCGAAGAATACCCCCGGCGCAGCGCGGTGGCGGCGAAGCACAAAAGGCCGAAAATCAGGGGCGCGACAATAGTGACGCCGTTCAGAAGAGAGACGACGAGAGAGATCATAAAAAGAACGACCGCCGCAACAAAGTCCAAAAAATCACGTCCATTATGTTTTCGGGCTACCGTGTAAATTTTACACGAAAATACTTGCCTTGTACCGCAAATCGCATTATATTCAATTAATTAAGCTGACGGCGGCGGGGGCGGGCGAAAGATTTGAAAATCAACCCGCTAAAATTCTTTGTTAAAAGGAAAGTGTATAATACAAAATAGTTTTCCGAACGGGGGGAAGATATTTATGGGTTATGATTTTCAGGCCATAGAATCTAAATGGCAAAAAATATGGGAAGAGAAAAAAAGTTTCGAGGTGGAGACGAACTCGGAGAAACCCAAGTTTTACTGTCTTGAGATGTTTCCATACCCGAGCGGAGCCCTGCACATGGGGCACATCCGCAATTATTCTATGGGGGATATGCTCGCGCGCTTCCTGCGAAAGAAGGGCATGAATGTCCTCTACCCGATGGGCTTCGACGCCTTCGGAATGCCCGCCGAAAACGCGGCCATCAAATATAAAACCAAGCCTCACGACTGGACATGGCAGAACATCGAGTATATGACCGCTCAGCTCAAGCGCATGGGGTACAGCTACGACTGGCGCCGCCGCGTTGAGAGTTGCAACCCGTCATATTACCGCTGGAACCAGTGGCTTTTCCTTCAGATGTACAAAAAGGGTCTCGTCTACCGCAAATACTCTCCCGTGAACTGGTGCGAAAAATGCGGCACGGTGCTGGCTAACGAGCAGGTCGTAAACGGCGGCGAATGCTGGCGCTGCGGCACGCCCGTCACCAAGAAGAACCTCGAGCAGTGGTTCATCAAGATAACGGACTACGCGCAGGAGCTTCTCGACAACATAGACACTGAGCTAAAAGGCTGGCCTGAGCGCGTTCGTATAATGCAGCGCAACTGGATAGGACGGTCGGAGGGAGCGAAGCTGTCGTTTGAGCTCCCCGAGCTTGACTACACCATAGACGCCTTCACCACAAGGTTTGACACGGTATACGGCATCACGTTCATAGCCCTCGCGCCCGAGCACGAGCTTGTACACGCAATGACGAAGAGACTGCCGGAGGCCGAGGCGCGCGCCATGTCGGAGTTCATGACGCGCTGTTCCGCCCAAAGCGCGATAGAACGCTCCGACGCGGGCGGCGAAAAACTCGGCTTCAAGACGCCCTTTTCGGGCAAGCACCCGGTCACCGGCAAGCCCATCCCCATCTGGATAGCCAATTATATCCTGATGGACTACGGCACCGGCGCTATTATGGGCGTCCCGGCGCACGACCAGCGCGACTTCGACTTCGCCCGAAAGTACGGCATAGAGATAATCCCGGTTATACAACCCGAGGGCGAACGTCTTGACGGGGCGACGATGAAAGCGGCCTTTGTGGACGACGGAACGGCCTGCAACTCGGGGGAGTTCGACGGACTCCCCACGCAAAAGGCCATTGAGGCTATGATAGACTGGGGCGAACAAAAGGGCTATTGCAAGCGCGAGATAAACTTCCGCCTCCGCGACTGGCTCATATCGCGCCAAAGGTACTGGGGGACGCCCATTCCCTTCGTCCGCTGTCCCAAGTGCGGCTTCGTGCCGGTGTCGGAGGATCAGCTACCCGTGTTGCTGCCCGAGGACGTGGAGGTGACGAACGTCGGACGCTCTCCGCTTCTCGACATCCCCGAGTGGCTCAACACGACCTGCCCCGTCTGCGGCTCGCCCGCGCGGCGCGAGGCCGACACTATGGACACCTTCTTCTGCTCGTCATGGTACTTCGAAAGATACTGCTCATCCATCGCCCCCGAGCGCTACGACAAAGGCGCTTTCAACCCCAAAGACACGGACTACTGGATGCCCGTGGATCAATACATCGGAGGCATAGAGCACGCCTGCCTTCACCTCATCTACGCGCGCTTTTTCACGATGTTTTTGTCGGATATAGGACTTCTCAAAAAAGACCTTCGCGAGCCGTTCACAAACCTCCTGACTCAAGGCATGGTCATAAAAGACGGGGCCAAGATGTCGAAGTCCATCGGCAACGTCGTCGACCCGACGGAGATGGTGAACAAATACGGCGCGGACACGGTGCGCCTCTTCATCCTCTTCGCCGCCCCGCCGCAAAACGACCTCGACTGGTCGGAAGAGGGCGTCGAGGGCGCGAACCGCTTCCTGTCCCGCGTGTGGCGTTTCGTGGAGGACAACTTGGACGACCTCAAAGCGTCGCCCACCGAGCGCGTCCAGATGACCGACTTGAAGGAGACGACGCACCGCGACTTCAAGCGCAAAATCCACAGCACGATTCTCTCCGTGACGCGCGACATAGACGTCGAAAAGCAGTTCAATACGGCGATAGCCCGCCTCATGGAGCTGACGAACGCGCTTTATACGTTCAAGGCGACGGACGACGACGCTCGCGCCCTGAGACGCGAGGCCGTTGACACGCTCCTGAGTTGCCTTTCGCCCTTCAGCCCGCACTTGGCCGAGGAGCTTTGGCAGATGTTGGGTCACGACACGCTCCTGTCCACCGCCCCCTGGCCGACGCACGACAACGACGCCTTGGCGGCGGACTCCGTCGTCATAGTGGTTCAGATAAACGGCAAGGTGAGGGTGAAGATGACCCTCCCCGCCGGTCTCGATGAAGCGAAGCTCAAAGATACGGTGATGAACGATCTCGCTGTCAAAGAGCGCGTGTCAGGCGCGGAGATAGTAAAGACCATCGTAGTGCCGGATAAGCTCGTGAATATCGTAATAAAAGGTTGAGGATGTAGCGGGAGGCGACATTCATGCCGCGTTTAATAGCCATCGAAGGGCACGAGGCCCAGAGGCGTAAATTAGAGGAGCTTGTCTCAGACCTAACCAAAAAGGGCTACGACCTCGTCGGCAAGGTGGAGGCCGCGTCGTTCAAAAGCGCGTCGGACTCGGCATGGACAGACGTTTTATCGGCCTCCCGTAGCGGCGGGCTTTTCTCCGAGAAAACCCTGAGCGTCGTGGAGGGCGCGGAGGCGCTTTTGGCCTTCCCGCCCGCGCTCGTTGACTGCCTCGAAGGCGACGGCGCGGAGAGCGTGGTCGTGGCGGTTTTTTCGGGCGACACGAAAAAGATTTTCACAAAGGAATCGCTTGAAAAAATCAGGTTTATAAAGGCCGACGCGGAGATAAAACCTTGGGAGAGACGCGACTGGCTCTTGAGGTTGGCAAAAGAGCGCGGCGTGAAGTTAGACCGCGACGCGGCGTCTCTTTTGTGCGATTTTCTGACCTCGACGGAGGAACTCAGAAGCGAGCTTGAAAAACTTTCTCTCGCCGCGCAAAGCGGCGTAGTGACAGTGGAAACAGTCCGCAGGCTTTCTTTTGACGAGGGCGGAAACTCCATGTTGCGTTTTCTGGACGGGGTTTGCGAGGGCAGGACGGCGGACGTAATCAGGGCCTTGCGGCATTTAGAGGCCGAGCCGAGCGTGCTACCGCTCCTGACCGCGCTCTACAACCGTCTCCGCCCCGCGCTCTATATGGCTGCCTCAAGCCCCAAAACGGAGGCGGGTTTTTTGTCGGCCATAGGCGCGACACGCGAGTACGCGCTCCGCATGGCCCGAACGGCTTTGCGAAACTTCGGGCACAGCGGCGTCAAGCTCTTTATGCTACGCCTGATTCGCCTGTCGTATATCGAAAAAACCGGCGCGTCGGAGAGCTGGCCTGGGTTCGAGGCCGCGCTGTGGGGATTGATGGGAAACTCCGAATGAGCAAAATAATAATTGCGATTTTTGACATTTTTGACATTATGCTATACAATGAGCCGAAGGAAGGGACTTCGGACTCTTTGGAACAAAAACTTAACCGTCACCGGTTACCTGACTAAGAACCAAAGAATCAGTCCTGTCACCAAGCAACTTGCAGAAGCAATAAGTAGACTTTCTACGGGGTACTTATTGCTTCTGCGCTTTTTAAAGTGACGTTTTAGCTCACGCATCACGATCACCGGATTTCCGCAGGCAATTTTCCCCTTACGATACCCCTGACTCAGTATCGGGTTACCCTTCTTGGTGTAGTATATCAAATATGTTTTTATTACACTATTTGAAAGGTTTTGAAAACCAATGAAAAACCACATCAAAATTATTTTGGGAATTTTTCTGATTTTCTCGTTTTGCTCAGGCGCGTCCGGCGCGCAAAATTACGACTACGACCTCGTCGTGGTTGGCGGGGGCTTGAGCGGCGCGGCGGCGGCTGTGCAGGCGGCGCGGAGCGGGCTCAGCGTGGCGGTGCTTGAGGAGTCTGACTACATCGGAGGGCAGGCGGGCGCGTCGGCTGTATCCACGATGGACGACCTCGGCAAGACGCGCACCGGGATTTACATGGAGTTCGTCGCGCGAATACGCGACTTCTACGCAAAAACCAAGACAAACACGGCCATATGCCTCTGGGGCGCGGACAGCATAGCCGTGGAGCCGGTCGTGGCGCGAGACATCCTCACCGACATGATGAAGAAGGCCGGGGACGTCGATATTTTCCTTAAAACCTCCGTGACAAGCGTACATCTTGATGCCAATGTAACGGGTAACAAAAAAATAGTGTCTCTTGACGCTGCCTCCAACGCTTCGGGCAGACGCGAGGAACTTTCTTTTTCAGCCCAAGTCTTCATCGACGCGACGGAGTACGGCGACCTTCTGCCCTTGGCCGGCGCGCGATACCGCCTCGGGAACTCCGTATCGCCAAACATCGACCCGGAGGCCAACGTGCAGGACATAACCTACGTCGCGGTCGTCAAAAAATATGAAGGCGGCCTGCCGCCGGATTTAGTCATGCCCGGAGCGCCGCCCGAGTACGAAAAATACGCCCCCCGCTTCCGCGAGGTCGTAGCGAGGGAGGGCAGCCAGTGGCCGGGCAAAGCCCCCTACGACATTCCCTCTCACAACGCCTACCGCGCTCTCCCCGACACTCAGAACAAACAAACCATCCTTGGCGACAACCCCAAATCATGGGGCCGCATCACCCGAACGTGCATAAACTGGGCCAACGACTACCCAGGGCGCGGCGGCAACGAAGCCGGCCTCTCCGTCCTATATATCGACGACGCCGAATACCGCAAAAAGACAGAACGCGAGGCCATGAGCAAGACCTTGGCCTTCATATGGTACATGCAAAGCGAGCTCGGCATGACGGACTGGTCAGTTGACAACACTCAGGGCTACGGCGGATACTTCTCAGACGCTTGGGAGACAGCGGACGACCCGCTCTTGCCAAAACAATTCGCTCCCATACTCAGGCATTTTCCGCCCCGCCCCTACGTGAGGGAGGGACGCCGCATGGTGGGCGTTGCCACAATCAACGAGTGGGACGTGTCGCGCGACGTGACGGCTGGACGGGCGTACCAAAACTACCCCTCCGGCCTCGCGCTGGCCGAGTACCCCATAGACCTCCACGGCTCGTACCTCGAACGCTACATGGAGCACGACCTGAACGAGTATATAGGCAACTTTCCGCGCATATGGACGAGCAAGCAGGGCGTGTTTCAGCTCCCCTTCGACGCGTTCATCCCTGAGAACTTGGACGGGCTTATCGCCGCCGAGAAGAACATATCGGTCTCGCGCCTCGTCAACGGGGCGACGCGCCTTCACCCGATAGTCATGCACACTGGTCAGGCGGCGGGGGCCATAGCGGCTGAGGCCGTGAAAAGCGGACGCCGTCCGCGCGACATAGACGTTTTGTCCGCGCAGTACGCGCTGATGGAGTCCGGGCAATGGATAGCCCTCGACCGCTCGATAGACGCGGGCGCGGGGAGCGCGTGGTGGCGCGGCGTACAATGGGTGAGTTTAGAGCAGCTTTTGCCTAAACTCTCCAAGAATATCTTCGGCGCGATATTGCCTATAAAACGCGAGGAGCTTAGGCGGCTTCTCAGCGCGGCGCGCGGCGGCGCTTACATTTCGCTCAGCATAGACGAAAAATACATCTCAAACGGCGAGTTTTGGGAAATTCTGGACGATATTGGGGGCGCGAACGTCACGGGACGCTCTCCGCTCAGGCGCTCAGTATACGAGCGCGACCTGTCGTTGACGCGCGGCGACGCGGCCGTAGCGGCGCTTTGGCTGAAGATGAATGTCGCTGGACGGTAAACCGACGGTGAGCGACAAGTAAAAGGCGACCCGGAGCCGCTTGTGCCATCGGCTTTATGTGATTATGCGCTGACAAGCAAATAGCGCGCATAGTATAATATCAAGCGAAGGCGCGACAAAAACCTGCGAGGGGTGACTATCATGACCAAAATAACGGCACTTGAAGAAGAAATCAAAAATGAACCCCAAGACGACTCCGACCCCATCAGTCGCACAAACGACTATGTCTTTAAGAAGGTCTTCAGCGATAAAGAAGTGCTGAGCGATTTACTATCCGGATTTCTCGGTGAGAAAATTGTTGTGACCGAGATACTCAACCCTGAGATTCCTCCCGAATCACTTTTAGACAAGCTCAGCCGTATGGATCTTTTGGCTCTTGACTCGCGCGGAGAGCTTTTAAGCGCCGAGGTTCAGGTACAGTATCACGAGGGCTTCGACGACCGTGTAATTTACTACGGTATGGACGTTCACTCCGATTCGGTCAAAAAGGGCGACAAGTACGCGCAAATCAGGAGAACGGTAATGGTGAATATATTAGCTTTCAGACACAAAAAACTCGCCGATATACCTCACTATCATACGACTTTCAAATTACGCAACGAGGACGCTTCTGTCACGCTTACGGAGAAGTTCGCGATTCACTATATAGAAGTGCCAAAAATAGTTGATTTAGTCAACAACGCGTCGCTCAAGACATTGAGCAAAGAGGATAAATGGGTGTTATACCTTAACGACTGCGGAGGTGATGTTATGGAGCGTATAGTTAGTGAAGAGCCCATGATAGCGAAGGCATTGACGATTGGAGAAATATTTAACCTCGACAAAGCCGAGCGTCAGAGAGCGCGTAGCAGAAGAGACGCTATGATAGGTTTTAATATCGCCATGAGCGCAAATTACCAAAGCGGGATAGAGAAGGGCAGAGAAGACACCCTGAAGAGCCTTGTTCGTTCCATGCTTGCGCGTTCCATGTCTGTTGAATCCATATCAGATATTTTGGGGATTCCGGTGGATAAGATCGAAGTTCTGCGCGTGTAAGTCTTAACGACTGCGGAGGTGAGGTTATGGAGCGTATAGGCAGCGAAGAGTCCATGATAGAGAAGGAATTGACGGTTGGAGAACTGATTAACCTCGACAAAACCGAGCGTCAGAGAGCGCGCAGCAGAAGAGACGCTATGATAGGTTTTAATATCGCCATGAGCGCAAATTACCAAAGCGGGATGGAGAAGGGTAAGGCTGAAGTAGTAAAAAGCGCTTTCGCCCTGAATCTGCCTATCGAGCAAATAGAAAAACTCACCGGCTTTTCCAGAGCCGATATTGAGAGTATACGCAATAGCTTTTGAGGTCTATGCTTGCGCGTCCCATGTCTGTTGAATCCATATCCGAGTATTTGGGAATCCCGGCGGATGAGATCGAGGCTCTGCGCGTGTAAAGGTGAGATATGACAACGCGCAAGACATGTTGCGTTCTGTTTTTCGCGAAATTGATTTGGCGATTGGGCAATACATTAGGCATACATAAAGCCGGGGCTTGCGCCCCGGCTTTTGTGGCTCTTGCGATAGTTTAGTCGGCTTAGGGTCTGACGTAGTAGCCCTTCTTTTGCAAAGCGGTCAGCTGATTATCGAGGCCATTATCGACGTTGCCCGTACCATTGGCGTTGTCGCCGCCGCCCTGGATGTAGAGCTTGCGTATTGCCCTCCACTTATCATAATCAGCGGTACTATACGTGTGGTTCGGGTTAAAGGGGTCAACCGGATATTTGTTCGGGTCAAGCCCCAGAACCTCGCGCACCTCCCACGGCGTGAACCCCTCGCCGATCCAGGCGTCGTAGAGTCTGATGTTAGCGCTTCCGTTGTTGGATATCCAGAGACGAAGCGAAAAGGTACGTTCACGGTCGGCCGCATACGTGTCGTAGGTGGACGTGGACTCCGCGGGAGCGCGTTTGTAATAGCCGTCCCCAACCGTATAAGTGGTGGCGTCTGCGCTATGTTCGCGAAGCCTGTACGGCAGCCTCATGCCGCGTACAACCATAAGAAACCGCTTGGCGGAGTTAGCGTCGGAGTCATAAACGGCGCCTTTGTTGTCGTTGAAGCCATAATCCCAGCCCTGTAAGGCGTAGAGACCGTAGAGCGGCGCGTTGTTGCCTTGCGGCCTCTCTAAGCTCAGGCGACCGTAAATATAGGGGGTATAAACGCCGTTATAAGCGTAGCGAGTTTGAGTTCCGGTTCCAACGGAACCTCTCCCCACGTTTTGATTGACCACATTTCGATTATCGACGTACTGATACTGCCCGAAAGTAGTGGCGGCCTTACTTCCCGACTGGATCACAGCCGTCGCGTTCGCGTTCGCGTTGTTGGCGGTCAGGTTGATGGCTATGGGCGGTGTCCATACGGCGTCTGCGGTGCCCCTGTAGTCCGTGTTCGGGTAGTCCGGAGGAGGCGACGAGACAAACCACGCCCGTTTGTAATTGGCCTCGCCGGTATTCTCGTCTACTTCCGGCAGGTTGAGGAAATCCTGACCATAAAACGCCTCTTTCCAAGATCGCACGCGCATACCTCTGCGCCTGTAGGACTGAACGTCGCCAGCCGTCGGCTCCATCGGCGCGACTATATGAGCTGTGGTATCCCCCATCTTTTTGAAAGGGGAAGCGTCGTCGTCGCGCCACGCGTCGCCTTTTATCTTGCCGAACCATATCGGCTTGGAGTAGACGTAGTTGCGCGAGTTGTTGGGGTCGATTTCCTTATCGGGGTTTCTGGGGTTTTTTCTGAGCTGAATTATCTCCAACCGGACAAACATATCGCCCGCCATGTGTACGACCGCGTTATTTCCTGTCCCTTTAGCGGGATAGGCGATAGGCTCCTGCCAGTATTGACCTGCCGCGTCTTGGCCGATTTGGCTCTGAACGATGTCTTTCGTTATCTCCAGAGCCGAAGCCAGCGGAGCAACCGCCGCCGGAAGAAGAACCGTTGCTAACTTTCAAGCTCACGGGCGCGGTGGTGTAGTACGTGCCGTTATTGTCCTGATACAGCAAGCTAATGGTTGTGATTCCGTTTTTCAGGCCTTTGAGCGTGAATTTCAATACGTTTACGCCTTTAACCGTGTTATAGTCGAAAGAAAGATACTGACCGACAGACACAACGCTCTTATCCGCTATGATAATCGGGCTTACTCTGTTGTTCGGAAGATAGTACCCGGCGCCAAACTCAACTTCATATTCTTCCTCTTGACCAATTTTTAACGCGTCGCTCTTCTCGCCCCAGCTTGGTATGCCGACGTTGCTCTCTGTGACGCCGCCGGCGTTGTAGAACCTCCATCGATAGCGATAATTACCCGCGTCTTCTTTTTCGGTTAAAAAGAGGTCGACCTGAACATTGCCCACATCAGCCTTGGTCACACCGCTCGGATATGATATGAGGTTATCTACTTTGTCGCCCTTCTCGAAAGAAGTTCGTTTGCCGTCGTTATTTTCTCCTCCGTAGTAAATACGTTTGTCCGACTTATCCCGAATAGTAATCCTGTAAGTATTAATCCACCAATTATGTTCTGCGCATTGTAATGTTATAGATTTTTAGCTTCTTGTATTTGCAATGGTTTTCGCAGATACTTCACGACAAAAACGCGCGACTTCATTGCCGGGTTAATACCTTTGTACGGCGCTGCGATTGCCGTCGCGGCGCTGCTTGGGTTGATGGCTCTGATGTATATCGCGCTGTCGGCGAGCTCGACATAAGGGGCGTAGGACGAAATTTGTTTCTCCGTCGTGCGGAAGTCGGGAAACGTGCCGGTGTTTTCGTCAGCGCCCAAAGACCACTCGAACGTCTTACCCTGCAACCCGCCTTCGGCTTCGTAGTAGAAGTTGATATAACTGCCGTTAGCGACAGGATTGAAATCTACATAGTTGGTATAGTCCGCTATGTCGCTTCCGACGAGCAAATCAAAGGGGTCGACCGTAACTCCGTCAACTTTGCCGTCGACAACTTTGGCCCATGTGTTGAGGAGGCCTGTTGGATATCTGTACGTGCCGTTTTTAATGGTAAACTTCCCGACCAGATCATTGTCAGCCTGGGTATAGGCGCGCTCATACTCTAAGGTAAAGTTTATGCTATTGAAGTTCGCCGCGTCATAAAAAGGCTTGCCGTCAAAAAGAAGAGACGAAGAAACATGATTTATCAACTCAGAATACTCACCCGCCACCGCAACTCCGCCAAACCCAAGCGCCAAAACAGCCAACAATAAACCCAAAAACAACTTCCTCATAAACAAACCACTCCTCTCGAAATTATAAAACAAAAAAATCCCTCCTGCGCGCCGACGTAAGCCGACCACAAAAGGGACTGAACGAAACCAAATTGGAGAACAGGAATTTTAGACTATAAGAATCTGAACGTCTGAACGTCTGAACGTCTGAACGTCTGAACGTCTGAACGTCTGAACGTCTGAACGTCTGAACGTCTGAACGTCTGAACGTCTGAACGTCTGAACGTCTGAACGATTATACAGTTTTTTTGAACCTAAAACATCGGTAAAAACCACTGAAATCAACTCCAAGGCTAATTTGCAGAATATTACGGCGGACGTTCAAAATTATATCGTTAGAATAGTATCACTTCGGGGGATTAAAGGCAAGGCGTCGGTCGCGTTGATTTTTATGCTAAAATAGCCGACATGATTATTCAGCCTGGTAACTTTGCTTTTATAGACGCGCAGAATTTATATCAAGGGGTTAAGTCTCAGGGATGGGAAGTTGACTATCGCAGACTTCGCCGGTATTTGCGCGACAAATATAACGTGACTAAAGCGATTCTGTTCATCGGTTATATTGCCGAACGACAACTCGTTTACGATTTCCTTCGTTCGTGCGGATACGAGATCGTTTTTAAGCCGACCGTCGTTATACGCGAGAACGGAAAAGAAAGAATCAAGGGCAACGTAGACGCTGAATTGGTGCTTCACGCCGCCGCTGTCGAATACGAGAACTACGGTCAGGCCGTCATTATAACAGGAGACGGCGACTTTGCCTGTTTGGTGGAGTTTCTTGAAGAAAAAGGAAAACTATGCCGAGTTATAGCCCCTTCAAAAGAATACTCGAAACTGCTGAAAAAATATCGTGATAAGGTTGTTGTGATAAGCAAGTTCAAGGATAAAATAAAAAGCCAGGAACAGCGGTCGGTTGACTAACTAAATAGTCTAAACCTTAGGCTTGCCTGGCTATCGTATGTACATATTTTACTATTACCGTTTCGCCATGTCAAGAAATCAATTTCACCGCTAACACGGGGACGTTGCGTACCTCTCGCAGGCAACCTCAAGAGCTTTGAAGTCGCAGCAATTTTTTACCATGAGCGGGTCTTTTTTTATCGTGACGGCGTTATACACAAATCGCGCCCGGCTGAATATCGCGTCTTTATTTCGATTACAAAAACGCACCTCAAGGTCCAAAAGATTTTTGTACTGCGGCGAAGGTTCGTTCGCAATATCTTTAAGGGTTGCGGAGCCGGGCGGAATCGGTATCATGAAAGAAAAGCGGATGCTGCTTATATCGTTTCCGTTTGCGTCTTTTATGATGAGGTTAGTGCGCTGCTTTGTCATGGGCGCTCTTTGCGGAATAGTCGATTTTTGGAACTTTGCTGTCTATTTTTGATAAATAATCGATATAATCGGCGTCAACTTCATAAAATTTCAATTCGGGCATTTTGAACGCGCCTCTCATAACATAAAAATAAGGGACGGAAAAAACCGCCCCTCGAATTATCAGTCGCGCTTACGGCGGCGAATCACCCGAATATATCATTCGCGCTTACGGCGGCGAAGCACCCGAATTACTGTTGATTTGTATTCTGAACTATTTACCTTAAAATGTCAAGAAATCAACTCAAAGGGCTGAAATAACTACAACTTTTAACCAAATAGAAAGCCGTGTAATCCATTGCTTTGCAATGTTTTGTACGGCTTTTTTCTATCTTGTGCTGTAAAAGTCAGGGTATAAAACAGGCGCTTGGGATTGTCAAACAGGGCGGCGCGCGCGGTGAGCGAGGAGCTTCGGCGGGTGGAGAACGATATAGAGTTGACAGAAGACGCTGGGCGGCGCGAAAATAGCTACGGGGTGGGGGCTGTGAAAAATAACGCTAAGTATTCTCTCGCGTTCGGTCAAGATATAAAACAAGCCGCGCCGGGGGAGTTTGTGTTGAAGAACGGTTCGCCTGTTTGGGGACAGGTGACGGAGGAACTGACACAGGGGCGTGAAGATACTCCTGTGGGAGAACTGCGGGTACAAGTAGGCGATGTAAAACATGGTTTGATACACGCTAAAAATCATGAAGCGGATATTCAGAAATCAGGGTTTAAGGGTAATGCGGAAGATTATATTGACCATGTTTTCAACAATGCAACAACAATTTTGCCCGTTGGTGACGGCAAGCATTTCATGGTTGCGGAACGTGACGGAGAGAAAATATTGCCCAGCGCGACAATCGCTTGGTAAAGATGGGTACTACACTTTGATTTCGACGTATCCGGCGAACATAAGGACAGTACAGAAACAAAAAAATAAATCACTTCCTTCTGGGGGCACCGTCTCCCAGTCACCCGCTCCGGCGCGAGCCCCGCTTAATTTCAACAATCCCACGACTCCGGAAGGGACTGCTGAGGTGCGCTACGGGGAAAGTGATTCTGATGAAAGTCTACCACCGTCAACCGAAAACGTCAACAGTAGCGAAGCCGATACCGAAATAAGCGCCTGAATATATCCGCGCGCTCGACGCGGAGAGCGAAATTAAAGGCAAGGGCGCGTTTTTTGTTGTGAAATTATTCGGAAGACGCCGCGTATCTCTCGCAGGCAACCTCAAGGGCTTTGAAGTCGCAGCAATTTTTTACCATGAGCGGGTCTTTTTTTATCGTGACGGCGTTATACACAAACCGCGCCCGGCTGAATATCGCGTCTTTATTTCGATTACAAAAACGCACCTCAAGATCCAAAAGATTTTTGTATTGCGGCGAAGGTTCGTTCGCAATATCTTTAAGGGTTGCGGAACCGGGCGGAATCGGTATCATGAAAGAAAAGCGGATGCTGCTTATATCGTTTCCGTTTGCGTCTTTTATGATGAGGTTTGTGCGTTGCGGCGTTTTGAATGAGGATATGGGCGCAAAATAATTTTGGCCGCCGACGGACAGCACTATTCCGCAAAGAAATTTGTCATGGGCGCTCTTTGCGGAATAGTCGATTTTTGGAACTTTGTTGTCTATTTTTGATAAATAATCGATATAATCGGCGTCAACTTCATAAAATTTCAACTCGGCCATTACAAACGCGCCTCTCATAACATAAAAATAAGGGACGGAAAAAACCGCCCCTCGAATTATCAGTCGCGCTTACGGCGGCGAATCACCCGAATATATCAGTCGCGCTTACGGCGGCGAATCACCCGAATATATCAGTCGCGCTTACGGCGGCGAATCACCCGAATTACAAATTAGTTTGTATTCTGAACTACTTACCTTAAAATGTCAAGAACCAACTCACTCCATCAGCGCCAGCCGCTCCACGGGCGCGAAGGCGTCGGTGAAAGGGACGGTTGGGTTGAACGAGCCGGTCCACAGGTGGGTGAGCATACGGGTTATCTCTGGGTTTCGGACGGACTGAGCGGTGTTGGTCATAATATCCCCGCCCTGTACGCTCTTTTTGAGCGCGACTATCATCACGTTCTGGCGTAGCGTCGCGTACTGCGGCTCCGCTCTCTGAGCCGGGAAGATCATCACCTGCGGAAAAACCTCCGAGACGGCCGCGTATATCCCGCGAAGGACGCCGCTCCTCGGGCCCTCTATGGCTGATATGACGTTCGATACAAGCACGCCGTCGTCGGGCAGGAGGTCGTACATCCTCCGCGCCGTCTCGACCGTGGTCACGTGAAACGGTATGGAATACCACGAGCCGAACACGTCCGCGAAAATAGCGTCGTACTGTCCGGACGCCCTGTTCAAAAACGTCCTCGCGTCCTCGTGATAAACGGTAAGGTTCGGGTTGTCGCGCAGATAGAAGTATTTCCGCGCCGCTTCCGTGATGCCGGGGTCTATCTCCACGACGTCAATGGACACGTCGCGGGTGGACAGAAGGTGACGCGGGACGCAGTACGCGCCGCCGCCCAGCATGAGGATTTTCTTGGCGTCCGGCTTATAGTGAAAGGCCAAATCGTAGAACTTGGTGTAGTCGCTAACTAACTCTGTCGGGTTGTCGGTGTACATTACCGACTGAGCCGACTCCCCCACCGAGCCTGTCATGAGGTATCGTACGCGACGGCCCGCGCGCGTCTGCTCCGCTATCCATATATGGTTGTACTGCGTGTCCATGTGCTCGCCGGGCGGCATCATGGGCAGACCCCACGCGTCCGCGGCCGTAGCCGCCGCAAGGAACATCACGCAAAAAAGCGCCGCGCCCTTGAAGCTGTCCTGACGGGACGAGTAATAAAGAATAGAGGCCGTAAGCGCCAGAACGGCCGCCGTCAAAAGCAGTATAGTCCCCGAGGCGAACACCGATATGAGCACGAAGCCGCCCAGAAACGTCCCCAAAATGCTCCCAGCCGACGACAGAGCCGAAAACCGCCCCACAGTAGCGCCGCTCGTGCCGACGTCGAGCATGGCGAGACGCACGATAAAGGGCGATACCATGCCCAAAAGAACCGACGCCGGCGCGAATAGCAAAACCGCGCCGAGCGTGGCCGAGAAGTAAAGCCCCATCGGAAGGCGCGAAAACGCCGTGAGCATCGGGTTGGCCAAGAGGGCCGTCGCGCAGGTGAAAAGGCTCGCCGCGAAGACGACCCGCGCCAAGAGCCTTCGCTCAGGCCTCCTGTCCGAGAGGCGGCCGCCGAGCCAGTACCCAAGGCTCAGGCTCGCCATGATGACGCCTATGAGCGCCGTCCACACTACAAGCGACGTGCCCATGTAGGGCGCGACCACGCGGCTTCCGGCCATCTCGAGCACCATGACCGCCGCGCCGCAAAGGAAAGACGACGCCTCAAGCGCGCCCCAGTTACGCTCGGCTGACCAGGGCTTGGATTTGACCTTTATGCTTCCTTTTCTCATAAAATACGCTCTCCTCAGGGAAAATAAAAATAAACTGACCTCAAAATCAAAGCTATTAAAATCAAAGCTATTCTACCACATTCCTCATCTTCTCCACGTCGCCGGGCTGAGCAAGAGCAACGCGGGGTAAAGCTCAAGCCTCCCGGCCAGCATACAAAAGCCCAAAATCCATTTGACCGCGCCGGGCATGTGCGCGTAGCTGTCACCGGGGGGCATAAACCCCAAAGCGGGGCCGACGTTGGACAGCGCGGAAAGGACGAGCGAGAACACCGTCCCCGTATCGATGTCGAACGCACTCACCAAAAGCGATGAAGCGAAAAAAATCAGGAGATAAGCCACAAAAAACGCCGCCATAGAACTCGTCGCCGCGCCCGACGACCTGCGCCCATTAGACAGCCGGCCTCCCCCCCGCGCCACCAGCACAGAGCGCGGGTGCAGAAGCGCTACTGTTTCGGAGCGGAAAAGCCGCATCAACCCAATGGCGCGGACAATTTTTATCCCGCCCCCCGTGGAGCCGGCGCAGGCGCCTATGAACATCAAAATAATCAGCAAAACCCGGGCGAAGGGCAACCAGACGGAATGGTGTTCGGCGATGAAGCCCGTCGTACTGACGACGCTCGCCACCTGAAAAAACGAGGCCCTAAACGACTGCTCCGCGCTCCAAAAGCGCGTGACTGGGCTGAGCAAAAGCGACGCGAAAAGCGCAAAGGCCGACACCGCAACCACCCATACGTAAGCCTTGCACTCCGAGTCCTGCCCTATCTTGCCCCATGTCTCACGGGCTACCCGCACGAGATGTCCCTCGGAAAAGCGCGTAAACCCCATCAAAAACAGAAAATGCACCGAGAAATTCAGCCCCGACAAAAACATGAACACGGTGACGACCCACTCCACGTAAGGCGAATTGTAGGCCGCTATCGAGGCGTTTTTCGTGGAAAACCCGCCCGTGGCGATGGTCGAAAGGGCGTGCGCGAGCGCGTCGAAAAAACCCATCTCGAACGACAAAAATACCGTGGCGAGCGCGGTCAAAAGCACGTAGACGCCCCAAAGCCAAAGGGCCGTCTGCCTCATTCTGGGCGTCACTTTCGAGGGCGTAGGCCCCGGGGACTCAGCCTTGTAAAGCTCCATGCCATTAATCCCCAAAAACGGCAAAACGGCCAAGCTCAGCACGATTATCCCCATGCCGCCAAGCCATTGAGTCATAACCCGCCAAAAAAGCAGACCTCGGGGAACGGCCTCGACGTCGCTCAGAACCGTCGCGCCGGTCGTCGTGAAGCCCGACATGGCCTCAAAAAACGCGTCTGTGTAGCTCGGAAGCAGGTCGGAGACGTAATAAGGCAACGCGCCTATGGCCGCCGCCGTTATCCAGGACAGCGCCACCACGGCCACGGCCTCGCGGATGCCGAGCCTGTCGGGCCTGTCGTCGCCCGTTTCTCCGGCTATCCTGAAAAACGCGTAAGATACGGTAAGTCCTAAGCTGATGGAGAACGTGAACGCCGTAAAATCCTCACTGCCGTCTATCACAGACCATACGACGGGGCAGGCCATGCAGAGCGACACGACGACCGATATGAGCGCGCAACAGCGCGCGACCACGCGAAGTCTCATTCAAACGGCCCCGTCAAACAGCTTTATATCAAGGGTCATTATGGCCATGTTTGCCGCCATGCCAACCTAAGCCGAAAAACTCGGCGGCCACCGGCATTCTTTCCGTAGAGGCGAACAGTATGACGTGGTCGAGCGGCTCAAAAATCGTTTTGCCCACGGGCACAAAGACGTTTTTGCGCGTGCGCCCCACAAGCGCGACGAGCACGCCCTGCGGTATGTTCAGGTCCATAAGCGCGCGCCCCGCCAAGGGCGTGTCTTGCGGCAACACCAACTCAAGCATTTCGGCGTTTATCTTTTCGATTATGGAAAGGGCTTTCGAGTGTCCGGGGTAGCGGATGTAGCGCAATATAACGGAGGCCAGCGCCTCGTTCGGGTCCACGACGGCGTCTATCGGCAGGTGATCCGGCATCTCCTGGTAGAGCGAACGCCTCACCACGGCTATGCACTTGCGCGCGCCCATAGACTTCGCGACTGAGCAGTATATCATATTGACCTCGTCCGAGTCCGTCGCCGCCACGTAGCCGTCCGCCTCGTCTATCCCTTCCTGACTCAAAAGCCCCTCGTCCGCCCCGTCGCCCGACAGCACTAAAACATCCGGCAGTTCAGCCGCCAATCGCTCGCATTTATCCCTGTCTTTATCTATCAGGCGAACTTCAACGCCCTTATAGGCGTCCCTGAGACGACGCGCCACCTGAAAGCCGAGCTTCCCGCCGCCCACGATAAACACGCGCTTCAAAGACCTTGTCGTTTTGAGCTGAAAGAGCTTCTCGAGCCGCCAGACCTGCTCGCGGTAGGACACGACGTAGCACAGGTCGTCTTTTTTCAGGACAGTAGCGCCGTTTGGGATTATATCGTTCTCGTCCCCGCGCTCGATATAAACCACCACGGCTATGAGGTCGGGGTTTTGTCTGCGAAACTCCATGAGCGAACATCCGACGAGCGGGGAATCCTGCGCCACGCGGAAGGCGTAAATGGCCGCCCGCCCGTCTAATAGCTCCGCCGTGTGGACGGCCGAGCTGACCGACAACAGCTCCAAAATCTCACGCGCCACGGAGCGTTCAGGTGAAAACATCATATCTATGCCGAGGCTGTCGGCCCAGTCCAATGAGTCCGTGAACTCCATGCTACGGGCGCGCGCCACGACGCGCTTCACGCCCCCCAGGCGCGCTATCAGACAGGACAAAATATTCACCTCATCGCGCTCGGTGCAGGCTATCAGGTAATCTATGTTACAGCCGCTCACGACGCCGGCGTCGTAAAGCGTCTGGGGGCGCGCGCCGCTACCCCTCACAACCCGCGCGTCAAGCTCGGCCTCCGCCCGCATAGCGCGCTCTTCGTTGTTCTCCACGACGTTGACGTCATGTCCCTCAGTCGAAAGCGTCTTCACAAGCCTGAAACCGACTTCCCCCGCCCCAACCACGACAATTTTCATGCGGTATGGCTCCTAACGTTAGACGGGCGTAAAACGCGCGGCGCAACAAGCCGCCGTCTTGCCCTCTCCGTTGACTATCTCATAAATGAACTCCTTTAGCTCGGAGTTCGACGCCCCCGTCTCCTGAACCTTTACTCTGACTAAATCCCTGTATTTCACGCTCACGCGAAATTCGGCCATCATCGCGCGCACGCTCCAGGCCGTGAGGTCGAGCGGCGTGGCCTCGAAGGCCCATTCAAAGTAGACGGCGTTGTTGACGTGCCCGTTGGCGTCGAGGTCGTGAAAGCGCACGGGGAAAAGCGTCTCGGGGGTTTGTTCGTCAGAGGAGGAGATTTTTTTGATTTTCGCGATTTTTGCGAAATCCGGGTCTATGGGCAAGTCGTCTATGACGTCCTCGAAAACCTCCGGTATGCGCTGAATCGCCCGCACGGGCCGACCAGACGCCAAGTCTATCAACACCCATGAGGTTTTTGCCAAAACCAGCGTCTTCGACTCGTCAAGCGCGCCCGATACGCGAAAGACCCTCAGCGTGTGAAGACCATCGTTTGGCGTGTGGCGGGTCTCCACTGTCACTTCTTCGTCCATGCCCGGCAGGCGGGTCGATACGTCGAGCTCGTATTTCAGAAGCACCCAGGCGTACCCGCGCGTCATCAAAGCCCCCGGCGAGCCCTCTTTATCCTTGACGGCGTTGCTCGCCGTATCCTGAAAAATATCGAGCAGGGCCCTTATTTTTATCTCATTTGAACAACCGGCCTCAGACGGCGAGATGACGACTTTTCGGCGATACATTTCAAATCCCCTCCAGGCAATCCCAAAACGCCTCTATTTCGTCTTTTGTGTTGAAGTACCCTATAGACACTCTGAGGCTCCCTTCCGGGAAGCTGCCAAGAGTCCTGTGGGCCAATGGGGCGCAATGCAGACCGGGGCGCGTGTCGAAACCGGCGTCCGCTAACCTGCCCGCCAATATTCCGTTGTCGCGGGCAGAGACGTTGAACGCGAAAACGCTCAGCCTGTTTTCGGACATATCAGGCAGACCGTAAAGGGTGACGCCGCGCGCGCGTCTAAGCCGGGCCAGAAAAAACTCGCCTAACTCCCTTTCGCGCGAAGCTATGTTATCTATGCCGGTGGCGGCGAGCCAGGACAGCGCGGCGGATAGGCCGGCTATGCCGGGAAGGTTCGGCGTTCCGCTCTCGAACTTGTCGGGCAAAACGGGCGGCTGAGTCAAAAGGTGAGAGAAGCTCCCCGTCCCGCCCTCTGTCAGAGGCGAAACCTCAAGCGCGAAGTCCGGACTCCATAGAACTCCGCCCGTGCCCTGCGGGCCCATAAGGGCCTTATGCCCCGTAAAGCAGAGCGCGGCGAGCCCGAGAGAAGCCGCGTCGATGGGTATTACGCCCGCCGTCTGAGCCGAGTCCACAACGAGCGGCGCTCTCCGGCGCCGCGTCACGGCGGCTATGTCCTCGAGCGGCTGAACGGTTCCGCAGACGTTGCTGGCGTGGCTCAGCACAACCATGTCGTCAAAGCCGCGCATTTTGTTACCCGCGGCGTTGGCCGACAGCGCGGCGTCGAGCGCGGACGCGTCGAGCGCGCCTGTCGTCGAGCAAGGCAGGACGACGAGCTCCGCCCCCCTGCTTTCAAGAGCGCACAGAGGACGCGCCAGCGCGTTATGCTCCATAGACGTCGTTATAAACCTGACCTTGCGGCCCGACTTCATTTTGTGGTCAAAAAACCCCTTCAATACGGTATTGAGCGCCCCTGTGACGTTAGGGCAAAACGTGACGAGGTTGGGGTCTTTGCCGTAACCCCCGAGAAGAAGCGCTACTTTTATCCGGCAGTCCAAGACGAGCGACATGGCGCCGACGTCGCGTTTGCCGCTTGAGCCCCGCGCCAAATTAGCGCCGCCGTTTGTCAAAAAATCCAAGACCGCGCCCGTCACAGGCTCGGGTTTCGGCCAGGACGTAGCGGCGTTGTTCAGATAAACCGACATTCCATAAACACCCCATTGTGGGCAACAATTTTTATCCACATTATACACGCCGTTTATGTTATCATTACTTCTCGCGTTGTGTGGATATTTTATGAGTTTTCGACTTATCCACATTTTTTTAGCAATTTTTATGTGGATAAGTGTACAATCAGTCGAAAAGTTTATATTGAGAGGCTTTTCAATGTGAATAACTTCTCGGACTTCAATATAACGGCGTTTGGCGTTTGCGTATCGGTAAAGTGAGAGGTGAGGCGACTTTGCAGCAGAATTTACAGACGATATGGCAGGATATTATAGAAGGGGCGTCTCCAAACCTTCCGGACAATACAGTTGAGCTGTGGTTACGCTCATGCGAACCAGTGTCCGTAGAGGACGACGAACTCGTTCTTGACGTGGCCAACGTCTTTATACGCGAGCAGGTGGCGGCCAAATTTTTGAGCGAACTCAACCGCGCGGCCAAGGCCTGCGGGCATGTAAAGGCCGTGCGGCTCGACGTGAAGCCCGAGCTTGACGAGGGCGCGGAAAAGCAGACCGAATGGGCGGAACGGGCCGAAAAGACCGTCAGAAAAAACACCCGCCTCGGCCTGAACCCGAACTATGAGTTCTCGTCGTTCGTCGTGGGCAAGTCCAACCGTCTCGCTCACGCCGCGTCTTTGGCCGTCGCCGAAACGCCCGGCGGCGCGTTCAACCCCCTCTTTATCTGGGGCGGAACGGGCCTCGGCAAGACGCACCTGATGCACGCCATATGCCACTACGCCCTTGACAAAAACAGCAGTCTCAACATCGTCTACGTCAGCTCGGAGAAGTTTGTGAACGAGTTCATCGACTCAATTCACGCCACCGGCGGCGCTCAGTCCAAGGCATTCAAAAACCGCTACCGCAACGTGGATATGCTCCTGATAGACGACATACAGTTTCTGGCGGGCAAGGACGGCTCGCAGGAGGAGTTTTTTAACACGTTTAACGACCTCTACAACGACAAACGCCAGATAATAATATGCTCCGACCGCTCGCCCGCCGACCTCGACACGATAATAATGAAGCGTCTGACGAGCCGCATGAGCTTCGGCATGGTGACGGACATTCAGCCGCCCGACCTCGAGACGCGCATAGCTATACTCCGCAAAAAAGCCTCTCTCCGAAAAAGCGCCGTGCCGGACGAGATAGTGCAGTTCTTAGCCCAGCGCATTCCGCGCAACATAAGAGAGTTAGAAGGCGCGCTTAACCGCGTCATAGCCAGCGCTGAGCTGAGCGGTGAACCCATAACGACGGACAACACCGAGATATGGCTGAAGGACGTTCTGTCAAACGACGTCAGAACCACCACGGTGAGCAGCATACAGGCCGCCGTCGCGGAGAGCTTCAGCATATCAATAGACGATCTTACAAGCTCAAAACGCACCAACGACGTGGCTTTCGCCCGCCACGTCGCCATGTATCTGTGCCGCGAAATCCTGAGCGAGCTGAGCCTTCACGAGATAGCTATGGCGTTCAAGAAAAAAGACCACACGACGGTAATCCACGCCCAGCGCCGCATAGAGAAGCTACTGAAGGACAAGGACTCTGACGCCGTACGCATAGTCTCTGAGGCAAAGGGACGCCTGTAATAAAATTAAAAAATGTGAACACACTGTGAATATAACGCGTAAAATATGTGACGTTATGTGGAAAACTTACGGTCAAAAATGAAATCTTTGAAAGTTACCCCGGCCAATCCACAGGTATCCACGGTCGACCCACATCGCTTCCACAGCTTTTTCAGGTCTGCGAAACGTTATGGCGAAGTAGTTTTAACGGCTTATCCACAAAATTTATTTTTTCTATTACTACTATTATTGGTTTTTTTATTATTAAACAGATAAAAAACACAAGAGTGAATAACCCACACGAAAACACTCGGAGGTGTAAAAAGTCATGAAAATAGAGATAAACAAACCGGAGTTCTTGAAGTCCTGGCAAATGGCTGAGAGAGCCGGAAGCCTGAAAAGCGCCGTAAGCTCTCTTGGGGGCGTTTTGGTGAGCGTGGCAGACGACAAGGTCTACCTTTCGGCCACGGATCTGAGAACCTCGGTAAAATGCGAGGCGAAGGGCGTCACGAGTTTGAGCGGCATAGAAAACGGCGCGGTGTTTCCCATAAAAATTCTGGGCGAGCTCTTCAAAAAGGCGTCAAGCGACGTCATAAGCGTTTCGATAGAGGGAGAAAAGGGCGTTTTTTCGTCCGCCCGCAACAAGACGCGCTTCGTAACCTGGCGCGCCGAGGATTTTCCCAAGCTCCCGCAAAGCGACGCGGCCTCCCGCTTTTGCGAAATACAGGCCGCAGAGCTGTCGCGCCTTCTGACGGAGGGTTCGATAGCCGGCTCCGCTAAAGACGACTTTCCAAAATACCTGGGCGCTTGTCTTTTTAACATCAACTCGGGGACGCTCAGGGTGGTTTCGACGGACGCGCGCCGTCTTTCGATATCGCGCTGCCCCGTAACGGCCGACGCCGACGCCGAGTTTCTGCTGCCCGTGACGCCATTGCATGAGCTGTCCCGCCTTTTGTCCGACGTGAAGGACGCCGGAAAGACGCAGGAAGAGGCGGAGCCTGTGAGGGTTTTTTACGACGACTCGCTCGTGTGGTTCAGGGTTGGTGATACGGAGCTGTCGGTTCGCCGCGTGGAGGCCTCTTTTCCGAACTACGAGAAAATTTTGAACCCCAACAGCGCGTCGAGCGTCGTGGTTCGCCGCGACAGTTTCATCTCGGCTTTGGAGCGCATAGACATCATAGTTCGCGCCCATACGCGTATAGTCGTTATGAAGCTCTCTCCCGGCGGCAAAATGGTCTTGTCGGGACGCGCGCCGGACACCGGGACGGCCTCTGAGGAAATAGACGCCATAATCGACGGCGATCCGGTTCAGGCCGGCTTCAACGTCGGTTTTATTCAAGACGGCCTGAAATCGATAGGCAGCGAGGACGTGCGCCTGAGCCTGAACGGCGAGGCGGGGCAGATGAACATAAGGCGCGCCGACACGGACGATTTTTTATACATGCTGATGCCGGTTCGCCTAAACGACGCCGACACGTCCGACGACGACGCCGAGACATCCGATGTCGCCCCTGCCTCGTAGGGGCGACATACCTCGGTCGCCCGTTTTACATATCGCCCGTTTCATAACGCCGCCCATTTACATACGCCGGCCCGTTTTTGAATGAGATTCATCGAGACCTTTTGCGTTGGTTTCAGAAACATCAAGCCCTGCCGCCTTACATGGCGTCAGGGCTTAAACGTACTGACCGGCTCAAACGGCGCGGGCAAGACCAATGTTTTGGAGTCCCTGAACATCCTCTCCGGCTGGGGGCCTTTCGGCGGCGCAAAAATCTCGCAGCTTCTGTCATGGCGCTATGCCGATTCTACCGCGCCGGTGGCCGCTCTGTCATGCGTCGCGTCGGGCGAACGGGACGCGCGGGTAGACGTGAAGCTGACCTCCCGCGCCTCGCTTCGACTGAATGGAGAGGCCGCGTCTTACTCCGATATTCGTATGAGCGTGCCGTCTCTGTCGTTTTTGCCGGGCGACGTCAATCTCTTAGACGGGACTCCGGCGGTGAGACGCCTGTTTTTGGATAAGGTGTGCGCGCTTGTCTCACCCCTCTACGCGCGCCGCCGCGCCGAGTACCGCCGGCTCATACGTCAGAGAACCTCAATACTTCGCGGCGCTTACACAAGCTCGAACTCAATCGCGCTTCGCGCCTCAGTTGTCCCGCTCGTCCAGCTCGGATCGTGGATAAGAGAGGTCAGGGCTCAGGTTTTGGAGATGATTCAGTCCGATATGAAGCTGAAAGACGCGCTGTTTATGACGCTGTCGCTTGATTTCAGGGGTTATCCCGATATGGAGCGGGGGTTTTACGAACTGCGCGAGCGCGAGCTTCACGCGCGCGCTGTTTTGGTTGGGCCTCACAGGGATGACGTCGTCTTCACGGTTTCGGGGGGCGCGAACAAGGGACGCCTTGCGGGGGAGGCGTTCTCTCGCGGGCAGAAGAGGCGCGCCGTCATAGAGATAATTTTGGCGGCGGGACGCCTGATAGAAAAAAAACTCCGCGCCGCGCCGATATTGTTGCTGGACGACGTATGCGCGGAGCTTGACGAGGCGGCTAAACGCGAGACTACTGAGGCGCTCGCCGCTACTGGGTGGCAGGTCTTTGTGACAAGCGCCTCGGCTGATTTCGACCCGCGCGCCCTGTGGTCTGTCAAAGACGGAGAAATAACGCCTTATTTCTGAGCGGTCTTCTCTTTGTAATACTTCGTGAACTCCTTGTCGTGAACCATGATATGGTCCTTGAGCCAACCCACGACGATTTTGTTGGCGGCCATCTTGTTGCTGAGCGTCGGGCCCTCTTTTTCGTACTGTTCCTGAAACTTTTTGAACGTCTTGACGTACTCGTTGTGATAGCCTCTGTGCGCGGTCGCCTTTGGATAACTCACGCTCTGATGCAGACTTTGCTCGTCGGTGAAGTGCTTCACGATGTAGGAAGCCAAGAAGTCTAAGACTTTCTTAATTGTGTCGCCGCTCGAAGCCACGAGAAGCTCGTCAGCCTTGTCGAAAAGCTGTTTGTGCTGCTCGTCTACCAATTTTATGCCGGTTTCTAAAGAACTGTTCCATAACATTTTTTACCGTTCCTCCTCGTTTTCGTAATATTTCGCTTACCGTCCCTTTACATATAACCATAGCCTTGTCCAGTGAGTTGAAGTGAATTATATGCCCTCGCGATTTTTTTGAAAATACCGAATTTTACGCAAAGTCAAAAAAGCGTTGATATTTTCAAAGAAATCGCGAGGGCGGCCTGTCCAATCTTCCTTGACAAGTGGCAGATTTTTGAAAATCCTTGTATAATTTGGATTTATAATCCATATTATACAAGGAGAAAGCCATAAAATGCCTGATTTGGAGAGAACGTTGCGGCCGGTTATAGAAAATATTTCGAATGGGTTTCGTGTCTTGCTGCTGAACGGGCAGAGGCAGGTTGGCAAATCGACCTTACTGAGTAATATGTCAAAGGGAACGAGCCGCGGCTATGTATCCTTGGACGATATGGCGGAACGCAAATTAGCTCAGACGGATCCCGAGTTGTTTTTGCAGCAAAATCCTCCCCCCGTGATTATCGATGAAGTCCAGTACGCTACCGAATTGTTTCCCTATATCAAAATCTACGCCGATAATCACCGGGACGACAAAGGGGCTTTTTGGCTGACCGGTTCCCAAAAATATAAACTGATGCGGGGGGTTCAGGAATCTCTGGCCGGGAGGATAGCCATTGTCGATATGATGGGGTTATCGTACCGTGAGAAAATAGCGAGTCCGTTTTCTTCTCTGCCGTTTGTCCCCTCTATGGTGAAGCCGGATATGGAGAAATTGACCGTCCTAGACGTTTACAGGCGCGTTTGGGAGGGCGGTCTGCCGGAGGTTGCGGTCGACACAAAAATAGACAGGGAACGTTATTACGCGTCATATATTCAGTCATATATAGAGCGCGACGTGAGAGACTTTCACAACGTCTCGAAGCCGATTCAGTTCTTTGATTTTATATCCGTAGTGGCCGCACAGACAGCGCAACTGCTGAATTATTCTTCGCTTGCTCGCGATATAGGAGTCGACGTCAAAACCGCTCAGTCATGGATGGGCGTTTTAGAGAGGTCGGGTTTAGTTTATCTGATGCGCCCGTATTCGCCGAACATCACAAAACGTATCATCAAAACGCCAAAAATGTACTTCCTTGATACCGGCTTAGCCGCATACATGACTAAATGGCTGACGCCTGAGTCTTTGATGAGCGGAGCGGCTGCCGGGGCCATGCTGGAAACTTATGTTGTGGGTGAAATTCTAAAATCCTATCTGCATAACGGCAAAGAGCCGTCTATGTATCTATATCGCGACGCGAACCAAAACGAAGTCGACATCGTTCTGGAACAGGACGGCACGTTATATCCGATAGAGATAAAAAAGACAGCGAATCCGGGATTGAACGACTGCAAGAGTTTCGGTTCGCTCCAAAAACTACAAAAGAAAGTTGGCCTTGGCGCGATTATATGTCTAAAACCTGAACGAATCCCACTCTCCCGCGAAGTGGTATCAATCCCGGTTTGGGAGATATGATTACAAAACATTATGACAGATCTCAGTACAACGGCAAGCGGCCTAAGGCTTGATTTTTCTCTCGTTGGGGGTTCTCTTGCGATATGTCGTTTGGTTTATTTGCCGTGAAATGATATTATGTGAAATGATATTATCCTGAATATTCTTTCAAATTTTATAAAAGGGGTGTCCTTGATTTGACTATTTCACGCAAAACCGTGCTTATGTCCTGCGTTGTTATCATTATCGCGGCTGTTTCTTTCGCAACGAATTATTACATAGTGACGCGAGAAATAAGCCGAAGTAGCAGCGAGACGATGAAGAGGTTGCACGAGAACGATACTAAGATGGTCAACGCCTCAATAACCGAGCTCGGCAAAGACATTGGAAACTATCTTGTCGTTATGGAGGACGAGATAGACAAGAGTATGCAAAATGCCGCCATTGCTCTGCAAACTCTCGTCACCGACAAAGAAATGAGCGATGCCGAGCTGTCGCGGTTCGCCAAAAGACTCGGTATGAACGACCTCTACATAGCGAACATAGACGGGATATTCACTCAGTCTACGGAGAAGGCCGCTATCGGAGTTTCCCTCTTCGGTATATGGGACGGCTACCGAATGCTGACGGACGGACGGGCCGACGTTCTGCCGTCCACTATCAAGTCGAAGGTGGAGACGGGTGAGATCTTCAAGTTCACCGCCGTCCCCAAGCTCGACGCCTCCGGCAAGATAGTCGGGGCCATTGAGGCCGCGCTCAACGCCTCGGACAGCATCGAGAAGATAATGCAGGGGCAGATAGACAACAATCTTCAGCTCAATTTCATAAATATTATCGAGTCTACAGGCCTTGTGCTGACCTCGAACTCGAAGTCCGGCGTCAGCGGGGCCTTCCGCGTCGGAGACACAACGCGCGACGCCGATGTGCAGAGTGTCGTGAAAAGCGCCTCTCCGCTCCTGAAATGGGCCGCGGACGGCAAATCCGTCATCTACTGTAGCCCCATACAGAGGTTCGGGTCGGTGGCTTACGTTTTGTACCTGAACGTCGACCCGTCCATCTACCTCGAGAGCACGGGGTTTGTTGAGACGCAGCTTCTGAAGCTCGAAAACTCGTCAAGCGGGGCCATTCTGAAGTTCGCCTCGGTTGCGGGCGGTCTGATTTTGCTCGTTATAGTTATCTACTTCTTTTTCATCAAATTCTGGATGCTTCGTCCCATTAAAGAGCTCACGGACATGGTTAGCAACATCTCAAGCGGCAACGGCGACCTCACCGGGCGTATAGAGGTGCGTAGCCGGGACGAGATAGGCGAGCTTGCCACGAAGTTCAACACGTTCATAGGCGCTATTTTCAACATCATAGTCGAGGCCAAGAGCGCCACCGGGATAGTGACGGACGGCTCAACCGAGGTCATGTCGAACATTGACGCGTCGCACGACGGCATGAAAAACATCGCGGACGCCGTGACCACGCTTTCGTCAAACATGCTGAAGCAACTTGGTAGCACGGGCGACTGCGAGAAAATATCATCTCAACTCATACAGGACTGCAACTATCTCGCCGACCAGACGCGCGACGCCGTGCAGGCGATGGAGCAAGTTCTCAGCAACAAATCGACCGGAGACGAGAGAATAGCGGGCCTCACGGAGACCAACAACATATGCGTTGATAAAAACAAAAAGACCGCGGAGAACATCAGCGAGCTGAACACCCAGATAGCGACCATCAACGACATCGTGGACGAGATAAAGAAGATAGCTCGGCAGACCCAGTTGCTCTCGCTCAACGCGTCCATAGAGGCCGCGAGCGCGGGCGAGCACGGCAAGGGCTTCGCCGTCGTCGCGGGCGAGGTGAAGGACTTAGCCCAGCAGTCGACCGCGTCGGCGGGCAAAATAGAAAAGATAATAGCGTCCGTCGGAGAGCACAGCGCCCACAACGTAGAATCGGTAACGGAAGCGGTGAAGTTAATCGAGGAGCAGAAGTCTTATGTGGAGGCCGTGGGCGACTCGTTCTCCGGCATAATGTCGCAGATAGAGGAAATGCGCTTGGTGTTCAAAAACATCAACAAGTCCCTCGACAACATCTCCGGCAACAGGGAGAAGATGAACGACGAGATTCAAAACCTCCGCGTCATCGGTCAGGAAAACAAGCAGAACGTAGAATCGGTGGACGAGTCGGTGACACATCAGGTTAATGCCATGGAGAACATCAGAAGGCTGTCCGATACGAACACCAAAGCCATTGGAGAACTTGAGGAGACCCTGTTGCGCTTCAAGGTGGACTGACGCATACGCGCTAATTTGAATCGTAGGGGCACGGCTGTGCCCCTACGAGCCTTTTTCGGGACAAAGTAGGAGACAGGTAGATAAAAATGTTTTCAGCTGACTACGACGTAATCGTTATCGGCGGCGGACACGCCGGGTGCGAGGCGGCTTTGGCGGCGTCCCGAATGGGACGCCGCGTCCTCATGCTCAACCACAACGTGGACAACACGGCGCTCATGCCCTGCAACCCCTCTATCGGCGGCCCGGCCAAGGGGCATTTGGTTCGTGAGATAAGCGCGCTCGGCGGCGAGCAGGCGAGAGCGGCGGACGCCTCGACGCTCATGGTGCGCTGGCTCAACACCGGCAAAGGGGAGGCGGTGCGGGCGCTTCGGGCTCAGTGCGACCCGCGCGTCTACGCCGCTCACTATATATGGAAGTTAGAAACACAGGAAGGGCTCGACGTACACCAGGACGAGGCGGTGGCGTTGCTTTTGTCGGAGGGGCGCGTGAGCGGCGTATCTACGCGGCACGGCTCGGTATATACGTCACGGGCCGTCGTTTTGTGCTCGGGCGTCTACGGCGGCGGCGTGGCCCACGTTGGGGACGTGGCCTTTCCGTCGGGGCCGATGGGGCAGACCCCGGCGAACGCTTTTTTTGAGAGCCTGTCGTCCCTCGGCGTCCGCCTGAACCGCATGAGGACGGACACCACGCCGCGCCTGAACCTCGACACGATAGACCTCTCGAAGACGCGCGCCCAAAAGTCCGAGGAAACGCCCCTCGCTTTCGATATATGGGGAGAAAAACGCGTCCACACCTCGAGTTACGCCTGCTATTTCTCGCACACCACGCCCGAGACTCACGCTATCGTGGCGCGCAACATCCACCGCTCGCCTCTTTTCAGGGGCGAGATAAAGACGCTCGGGCCGCGATACTGCCCCTCGATAGAGGACAAGTTTATGAAGTTCCCCGACAGGGACGTACACCCGATAATTTTTGAACCCATTTCGCGCTCCACAAAAGAGGTCTACGTCCAGAACTTCTCGACGGGTCTGCCTTACGACGTGCAGGTAGAGCTTGTACGTTCTCTTGAGGGATGCCGAAACACTAAGATAATCAAGCCGGCTTACGCGATAGAATATATGGTCGTAACGCCTGACCAACTCTCACCTACGCTCGAAAACAAGGACATAAAGGGCTTTTTTTGCGCGGGACAGGTCAACGGCACGTCAGGCTACGAAGAGGCGGCGGCGCAGGGGCTTCTGGCCGGGATAAACGCCGCGTTGTCCGCGCGCGACGAGCCGCCCGTCGTGTTATCGCGCCGCTGCGCCTACCTCGGCGTGCTCGTAGACGACCTCACGACCAAGGACACGAACGAGCCGTATAGAATGCTCACAAGCCGCTGCGAGCACAGGCTTCTTCTGCGCCACGACAACGCCGACAGACGCCTCACCCCAATAGCTCGGCGTTTAGGGCTTATCAGTGACGCGAAGTGGGAGGAAGCGACGACGCGCTGGGCGCGGGTTGACGCTTTTATAGATATGTGCGAACATGTAAGGGTATCGCCGGACAAGGCAAACGCCGCGCTATCACTCGGCGGCGCGGAGCCTTTGTCGGAGAGCGCGACTTACGCGCAGCTTTTGAGGCGAAAGAACGTGAACTATAAACTGTTGAACGGTATCCGCCCCGAGCGCGAAGCGGGCGGCGAAAAGTGGCTTGACGACGAAGAGGAAGCGCTGTGCGCGGAAACGGCGATACGCTACGCCGGTTACATAGAACGCCAGGAAAAAACGGCGCGGCGCATGGACAGGTTCGACGGCGCGCTCATACCGGAGACGTTCGATTACGCGTCTGTCAGGGGCCTTCTCGCGGAGAGCCGCCAGAAGCTCGTGAAGTTCCGCCCGCGAAGCCTCGGCGCGGCGCTTAGAATATCGGGCGTCACTCCGACGGACGTAGAGTTGCTGTCCGTAGCGATAAAGGCGCGAGGCAAATAATCTCACAATCCAACAAAAAACGAAAAGGAGAACTTACTGTATGAAAACGGCGAAGCTGTTCCTCGAGGAAATGGACTCCGAGATTTACGGGATTTGCGCGCGCGAGCGCGTAAGGCAGGAAGAGGGAATCGAGCTTATAGCCTCCGAGAACATCGTTCACCCCGCCGTTTTGGCTGCCGTAGGGTCGGTGCTGACCAACAAATACGCCGAGGGGTACCCCGGCGTGCGCTACTACGGCGGGTGTGAAGTCGTGGACGAAGCCGAGAACCTCGCCCGGGACCGCGCGAAGCGGCTGTTCGGGTGCGAACACGTCAACGTTCAGCCCCACGCCGGCTCGCAGGCCAATATGGCCGTCTACCTCTCATGTTTAGACGCCGGCGACACGATTTTGGCTATGGACCTCGCGCACGGCGGGCACCTCACCCACGGCGCGCCCGTCAATTTTTCGGGCAAGCTCTACAATTTCGTTCACTACGGCGTGAGGCGCGAGGATGGGCGCATAGACATGGACGACGTGGAGAAGAAGGCCCTCGCCCACAAGCCCAAAATGATAGTATGCGGCGCGAGCGCCTATCCGCGCGAAATAGACGCGGAAGCGTTCAGCAGGATAGCTCAAAAAGTCGGCGCGCTTTTGATGTTCGACATAGCCCACATCGCCGGGCTCGTGGCGGCTAAGCTCCACAAGGACCCGGTGCCGTGGTGCGATTTCGTCACGACTACGACCCACAAGACGTTAAGGGGGCCGCGCGGCGGCATGGTTATGTGCAAGTCGGAACACGCGAAGGCGCTTGACAAGGCCATTTTCCCCGGAATGCAGGGAGGGCCGCTGATGCACGTCATAGCCGGGAAAGCCGTGGCCTTCAAAATGGCGCTCGACCCCTCCTTCAAGGACTATCAAAAGCAGACGCTGTCCAACGCCAAAGCCTTAGCGGAGGCCCTTTTGGGCTTCGGCTTCGACCTTGTTTCCGGCGGGACGGACAACCACATGATGCTGGTAGACCTGCGAAGCAAGGGCCTGACGGGCAAGGTTTTGGAACACGCCCTAAACGAGTCCGGCCTGACCGTCAACAAAAACGCCGTCCCCTTCGACACAGAAAAGCCTACTATCACAAGCGGCATCCGAATAGGCACGCCGGCCGTCACGACGCGCGGCTTCAAGGAGAGCGAGATGAAACAGATAGCCGCGTGGATAGACCGCATAGCGAAAGCGCCCCTCGACTCAGCTTTATGCGCCGCCGTCAAGGCCGAGGTAAAGACCCTCTGCGCTAAATATCCGCTGTATACGGAGCTGTAAAAAATCCATAACGAGCCCGCTCGCCTTTGCCGGCTTTCAAAAACGCGAAGCTCGTTTTTTTGCAGCTTCGCGTTTTTTGTGGCATAATGTTCATGTAAAGAGGTGACATTTATAAAAAATTTGCGGTTGTATATTGAGACCACTGTTTTCAATTATTATTTTGACGGGGACAGAGACGGGCACGCCGACACGGTGCGACTGTTCGAAGCTATAGGGGCAGGGGAATTTGAGGCGTATACTTCGGATTACGCCACGGATGAACTGAGGGAAGCGCCCGAACCGAAACGGAGTGATATGCTGGCGCTGATTGATAAATATTGCGCCGATATTTTCAAGGCTGACGCTGAGTCAGAACGGTTGGCTGACCTATATGTGTACAATAAAGTAATGCCGCCCAAATATTGGGCGGACGCCGCGCATATAGCCATAGCGTCTCTGAACGGTCTTGATTGTGTGGTTTCTTATAATTTTCAGCATATCAACCGCTTGCGTACCAAGTTTTTGACGGAACGCATCAACTACGAAGAAGGTTATAAGGGTATTTTTATTTGCACGGCCAAGGAGGCGTTAGAAGATGAGCACGCACCCGAGTGACGTTTGGCTCGACAAAGCCAGACTTACGATTTACGAGAGAATAAAGGATATGACGCCGGAGGAGCGCGTCGCTTATTTCAACGCGAGCGGCGAAGCCGTTGCAAAGGAATTTCCTAATATCAGGCGCATTTCATCCACCGTCGTCCGCAAATATCCGCCGCAAAAAGCCGTCAGCGAATAACGTAAAAACGCGAAGCTCGCTTTTTTGCGGCTTCGCTACGTCCCCATGAACCATATTTCAACCGAAAAACGCGAGGTCAGAGCCGATGATCGATTTGACTGTAAACGAGGAAAATCTAAAGCGTTCTAAAAAGCTCGCAAGGGAGCGCGGCATTGTCATCCCCACTTTCAAGCAGATGAGAGACCCCGACGCCCACACGCCCC
>BNVG01000002.1 GCA_025997935.1 Synergistales bacterium
GTGAAGTTCTCCTGAGCTATCGACAAAAGCCGCCCCTCCGCCTCGTCCGCCTCCATATACCCCGGAGAGAGAGCGCGGAGAAATACAAAAGAGCACGCGAATATCACCGCTATAAAGACAAGCGACACTAATGACAACATAATGTTCACCCTGAATAGAACGGAGTAGGCGAACGTCACCAAAACGGCGGCGCGTACAACCTCGACCGACTGCGCGGAGATGAAATTTCGGACTATGTCGACATCGGACGTGCATCTTTGTATTATGTCGCCGGTCTGTATGTTTGTATGCCACGAATAGGGGAGCTTCTGGATGTGCGAAAAAAGCTCTACGCGAAGGCGCTTTATGAAGCCCTCCGCAGCCATTGAAAGAGTTTTTTGCGATACGAAACTGAAAACGCCGCCCGCTACGGCCACGCCCACCACAAAAACGCCTATCAAAAAGTCGTTGGCGGCGAACGCCGCGTCTAACCTGACGCCGAAGAGCCTGAGTCCGTTCACGCTCCGCGCGCCTATAACGCTGTCGACGACAAAGCGTATCGTCCAGGGTAGCAGAAAATTGCAGAAGACCGCCGCGAGCATGGCGCATAAAGAAATAAGATAAAGAAGCCCGCTCCCGCGGGAAAGCCCCAGCAACAAGACGACGGGGCGCGTTTCTTTTTTCATTCGACTTCAAAGCTCCTTTTATTCAAGACCGCCGTACCCTTGATTTTACCATCTTTTGCGACGTCAAGGGCCGCTTTCGCGCGAAACAAGCCGACGCCAATTAGCGCGTCTCCTAATGGGACTTCGATGGTATAATGCTCAAAATATTGTACAATAATAAACGCAACATCATGATAAGAGGAGATAGCGGCGTCCTCAGGAAAACGGTGGGATTTTTTCACAATGGCCACCGCAAGTTGCGGCGTTCCTCTGAAAATAACATCATGCCCTTTGTTCCATTCCGATACGACAGAAGTGAGAGCAAGCCCAAAGAATTAGGAGGTGTCATAGTGGACGAGCATAAAAACGAGATACTGCCAATAGCATCCGACGAGAGTTCCGCGAACGTATATCAAGGTATTCGCGGAACTCTCGCGGAAGCGCGAGCAAAAGCCTATAATGCTGTGAATTCCGCTATGGTCGAAGCATACTGGGATATTGGGCGGCAAATTGAGGACGCGGTTGGCGGTCGCGCGGAATACGGCAAAGGGTTGCTGCGGTATTTAGCCGAGCAGTTGACAGCGGAGTTTGGAAAAGGATTTGACGTGAGCAATCTACGCAATATGCGTCAGTTTTATGTGAAATTTCCAATTCGCGACACGCTGTGTCGCGAATTGAGTTGGTCACACTATAGGCTTCTTATGCGCATTGACGATGAATCGCGACGTGATTTCTATACGCGGGAGTGCGTTGAAGCCACTTGGAGTGTTCGCCAGTTGGAACGGCAGATAAATTCGTTCTTTTACGAACGACTGCTTGCTACGCAAAAGAGCGAGCGTGAGGAGGTAAAAAACGAAATCCAGACGCTTGAGCCCAAAACAGACCCGAACTATATTCTCAAAGACCCATATATTTTGGAGTTTCTTGACCTAAAAGAAAATCGAAAGTACCGCGAGGGCGACTTGGAGCAGGGCTTAATCGACCATTTGCACGACTTTTTGCTTGAACTCGGCAAGGGTTTCTCTTATGTGGCACGGCAAAAACGAATTACCATAGAGGGCGACCATTACTATGTTGACCTCGTTTTTTACAACTACATCTTGAAGTGCTTCGTGCTGATAGACCTAAAAATTGGCAAGTTGACCTATCAGGATGTTGGGCAGATAGATTTCTACGTCCGCTACTTTGAGGACAAGGTAAAACCGCAGGGCGACAATCCTACAATCGGAATTGTCCTGTGTACTGATAAAAACGATACAATGGCAAAATACTCCGTTCTTGCTGAAAACGAGAACCTGTTTGCCTCAAAATATATGCTCTATTTACCGACGGAAGAAGAACTAAAGCGTGAACTGGAGCGCGAGCGTGAGCTTGTTGAGCGCGAGCGGCTGTTAAACGAGGAGGGCGGCGAATGACCACAACAAAATCTTCTCGAATATTGGAAATAATCGCCAAGGAAACGGGCGGCAAAATGGAAAATCGAATAGCGGCAATGATACCGGTTCTAAACGAAAAACAACTGCGGCGGTTTCTCGCAAGTGAAGCAAAAGAATATGGTAGGGGCGGAATATCTGTGGTGCTTTGAAGATGTATGAAGGCACACCGGACGAAATCACACTTTCGGTTAATCTCAACTCAAAATTTCTGCTCGGTCCCGAAGGATCGCATCTCAATATATCAGGCATATCGGGACTTGCGTCCAAAACTTCATACGCTATGTTTCTAATGAAAGCCATACAAGACCAGTATTTGCAACGCTCCGATGCGGACGACAGCGTTTCTTTTTTCATTTGACCTCAAAGCTCCTTTTATTCAAGACCGCCGTACCCTTGATTTTACCATCTTTTGCGACGTCAAGGGCCGCTTTCGCGCGAAACAAGCTGACGCCAATTAGCGCGCCTCCTGATTGGACTTTGCGGTATTTTTGTAAGGTATAATGCTCAAAATATTGTACAATAATAAGCGCAACATCATGATAAGAGGAGATGATTTTATGTTGGCTGTAAATTATTCAACCATACGCAACAATCTTAAAAACTACTGCGATAAAGTCACGGACGAATACGAAACCGTTATTATCACTCGTAAAGACGAAAAAAACGTTGTCTTAATCAGTCTTGATGAATATAACGCTATGGCGAAGGCCGTAAAAAACACCGCTTATTTAGCTATGATCGATAAATCGATGGCACAACTTGCCAGAGGCGAGGGGAAAGTACACGAACTGATTGAGGTTGACTGATGACAAAAATATGGTCAGACGACGCTTGGGACGCTTATTTGACTTGGCAGGGTGAGGATAAAAAAACGCTGAAACGCATAAACGAGCTGATTAAAGATATTGAAACAAACGGCGTAGCTACGGGTATTGGGAAACCGGAGCGTCTGAAGTATCGCGACGCATGGAGCAGGAGAATTGACCATGCGAACCGGCTTCTTTATGACGTGGACGCTGGCGGGAATTTGTTGATTATCGCTTGCCGTGGACATTATGATGAATAGAGGGTTAATTAAACCATTGTTCAATCGATCCAAACAAAAAGCGATACGCTTTCGCGCGGCGTGAGAAAATGAGCCGGTAAATAAAAAATCGGCCTGCACAATAGAGCCGCTGTGAGGCCGTCCGTGTTTGGGTGCGTTCCTCCCTCAATTTAACCTCAGATAAATGACACGGCTGTTTTTTTGCGCGGCGGCAATAAATGGGCGGAGTTTATATCGGGGTATCCGAACATCTGAGCGCCGACTATATATTCGTCCTCCTCGACTTCTAAAGAGTCGCGTACCGCTGAGCCGTTCCGCGCGGCCATTGTGAAGATTCCTCCCCAACAGCACCCCACACCGTTAGCGTGAGCCGCAAGTTCAAAGTACGTCAGGGCAATAGCGGCGTCCTCAGGAAAACGGTGGGATTTTTTCACAATGGCCACCGCAAGTTGCGGCGCTCCTCTGAAAATAACATCATGCCCTTTGCCCCATTCCGATACGACAAAAGCGTACATCTGGGGGTTTATGGTTGTGGATGTAGTTTTCCTAAACGCGTCCGCAACTAAATCACCTATCTTCAGCGTCTTCTCTCGCGTCATGGACACGACCCATCGCACAGGTTGTCCGTTAGACGCGGAAGGAGAGTAGCGAACGGTTTCCAAGATACGCGTGACGAGGTTGGCGTCCACAGGTTCTTTCTTATAGCGCCTTATGCTTCTGCGGGAGCGCAAAAACATTTCCGCAACTAATGAATCAGGCAATATGGAATTATCCACAGCTACGCGGTCTTCCTGAAAATCGAGATAACAACAACTGTTGGGACAGAAAGAGACACACTGCCCGCACTTTATACATTCGGCTTCACGCGCGCCGTCGCTATAGGGAACACCGTCTGAGCCTATTTGTATTATTCCCATTATACAGATATTAGAGCACAGGCCGCACTTGACGCAGTTTTTGTCTACGGTAAACATGGACATATTTCTTGTCACTCCTAAAAACAATATTTTTTGTAAATTACATTACCGAACTATAATTAAGCATAACACATAGGGAATAGGTATTAAATTATAGATATTAAATTATACTTGAAGGCAACTTAATATAAAACAAAGCGCTCCCTAATGAGAGTAAAAAAGAGATCGCGCCGGATTATTTGAATATGCTATAGTGTGTTCAACTGGGGTTTTGATTTTGAAAAGGAGGAAACGGCTGATGAAAGGCATTATTGAGGAGCTACGAAAGAACTACGAAAGGGGATTCGGTTTTTTGTTTCAGCAGATTGAAGAGGCGTCGGACGACGTGTGGAAGACGCGAACCGGACAGTGTTCCTATTGGCAGCATATCTATCACGCGTTCGTCTGCGTCGATTTCTTCACGCTTCCCGCGGGCGCGGACTTAGATCCCGGCCCTGGCACGATGAAGGTCGCTATGTTCGAGGAACTGCCGGAGTCGGGAAATTCTCTCTCCAAAGACGCCGTCCGCGAGTTCGGGAAGCGAAAGAAGGCGCAGGCGGACGCTTGGCTCAACGGCTTGAACGATGAAGACCTTCCCAAGAAACACGAAGGAGGCTCCGCAAGGAGAAAGGTGGATGTGACCAACGGGATGATGATGTCCAACCTGATAGCGCACAACTTTTATCACGTCGGTTGCAACGACACCACACTGCGCGAGAACGGACGTTCCGGGGTCTATTAGAGCCAAGAAAGAAAGGTGATTGGGCTAATCCGCTCGTTCCATCACAAATAACAATACACTTATGAAAATATATAAATCATTTTCCCTGCTCTTCGTCATAATAGCGTTATGCGCGGCTCGCCCGGCTCAGGGGGTCGAACGTATCCTTTCGCTCGCGCCCGCCGCGACGGAGATATTGTTCGACCTGGGGCTCGGGGATAAGGTCGTCGGCGTCACGGAATATTGCAACTGGCCCCCTGAGGCTAAGCGGAAGACCAACATCGGCGAGATGATGAGCGTGAACATGGAGGTAATAGCCTCATTGAAGCCCGACATCGCGATACTCTCCAACATGAACGAGCACTTGAGAGGACAGATAGAGGCGTTTGGAATCGCTGTGGCTATTGTATATCAGGACGACTTCGCGCAGATATGCGACTCAATACTGAGGGTAGGCGAGGCCTGCGGCATAGCTGACGCCGCGCGTATCAGAGTTGATGAGCTACGAAAAGAGGCGTCCGATTTGTCCGCGAAAGGCAAAAGCGACGCTCGTATTTTGATAGTGGTGGGCAGAGATCCCGACGAGTCTTTCAAGGCCGTCTATGTCGCAGGGCCGCTGTCGTTTTACGGGAATCTGCTCGCCGAAATCGGAGCGGCGAACGCCTTCACGGGGAACGTCCCTTACGCCAATATATCAAGAGAAGGTTTGATAAGAATAGACCCGGATATTATTATTGAGCTTGTCGGCGAACACGGCATGGAGAACGCGGACAATGGCCTGATACTCGCCCAGTGGGGCAAATTGACGGACGTGAGGGCCGCGCGTGAGGGTCGCGTCGCCTTAATTCGCGGCGACTTTACGTTCAGGGCCGGGCCGAGATACCCTAAGATATTGAAAGCGTTCCGGGAGATAATCTATGAGGGAGTCAGGGAGATAAACGAGTGAACCAAACCGCAGGCGGCGTAACAATATCGGGGTTGTCTCTCGCGATAGGCGGCGTAACGATTCTGAGCGGCATATCGTTCGGCGTCGCGCCGGGGGAGATTCTCTATGTAATCGGCAGAAACGGCGCGGGCAAGAGCACGTTATTCAAGTGCATAGTCGGCGTCGCGCGAGGGTTTTCGGGGAGTATAACAATTTCCGGCGTCGACTCGCGCTCTCTTCGGGCAAGAGACAGGGCGCGGCTCGTGGCCTACGTGCCGCAGAGCTCGCCGGGCGACGTGCCGTACACTGTGGGCGAATTTTTAAGGATGTCGCGCTACCCTTGGCGCGGCGTGTCGTCTGAGGCGGAAGACAGACGGGCCGTGAACGAAGCTATGGAGCTGACCGGAACGACGGAGCTTTCGGAGCGCAAAATGTCGAGCCTCTCGGGAGGGGAGAAGCAGAAGACAATGATAGCGTCGGCAATGGCGCAGGGGGCGAGCGTGATACTTATGGACGAGCCTACGACATATCTGGACTACGCGCATCAGGTGGAGACTATGGAAGTGGTGGCGCGCGTCAACGAAGAGCGCGGCGTCACGATGATGATAGTCACTCACGACGTAAATCTGGCGATGGGCTCTTCCGGCGTCGTAGTCGCGCTGGCGGACGGCCGCCTTTTATGGACAGGCGAGCCGCGCGGCCTCATGGAACCCGGACGGCTTGACGAAATATACGGAGTGCCGTTTCGGCAGTACCGCTCGGATAACCCAGGGGATTGCCCTATACTCGCGCCGGAAAGAGCGTCGTTATGAGCCTCAGGATGAGGGTTTTTACTCTGTTCGCCGTTGCGGCGGCCGTCGTGATAACAGCGCCTTGGTTTGGCGTTCAGTTCATGACGCCGTTCGATATAATCGGTAACTACGCGGACCCTATGGAGCTTAGAATATTTTGGCAGCTCCGCGTACCCCGCGTCATTCTCGCGTGGTGCGCGGGCGCGGTGTTCGGGCTATGCGGCATGGTCTTTCAGGCGTTATTCCGCAACCCGCTCGCCGAACCGTCTCTATTAGGCGTCTCGTCGGGCGCGGCGTTCGGCGCGGCTGCCGCCATCCGTATGGGGCTTGGGACGGGGTTGATAGGTTCGTTTGCCATTCCGTCGGGCGCTTTTGCCGGAGCGGCGCTCGCCATCTCTATAATACTGGCGTTTTCGCATAACTCGCGCTCGGCGAGCGACGCGACGCTTTTGCTTGCCGGAGTGGCGATAAGTTCGCTCTTTTCGAGCCTTATTATGGTCTTTCAGTACACAGGCGGGGCGGTAGAGGCGTACAGGCTGCTTTCCTGGACTATGGGTGGGATAAGAGTGGTCGGCGTGAACGAGGGGCTTCGCGCGTTTCCGCCGCTCGTTCTGACGCTTTTTATGTCGCTGTTTTTCTCGACGGAGCTCGACCTCATCACTTTCGGCGACGAAATAGCCGTTACAAGAGGCGTTGAATTGGAGAAAACCCGGCGGCTGCTCTTCGCCGGAATGTCTTTATCTGTCGCGATAGTTGTAGCGAACTGTGGCCCGATAGCTTTCATAGGCCTGATAGCGCCGCATATAGCCCGAAGAATAGCGGGCTCGGGACACCGTGCGCTCGCTCCCTGCACGGCCGCTCTCGGCGGGTCGGCTCTCGTTGTCTGCGATACGGCGGCGAGGACGCTTTGGGCCCCGGCTGATCTTCCCGTTGGGATAATAATATCTTTCCTCGGAGCGCCTTTTTTTCTGTGGCTACTCTTCGGAGGGCGAAATAATTGAGGTTTGACCAAGTCAGCGAAGGGGCGGCGAGGAATAAACAATGTTAGACAATTGGCGCGACAAAGAGTTTTCTTTTTTCAGTCATAAAAAATGCGAGGCGTTCCCATGTCACGAAACGGACGACCAAGAAAATTTCAACTGTTTGTTCTGCTACTGTCCGCTGTATTTACTCGGCGCCGACTGCGGAGGCCGGTACGAATACCTGCAAAACGGCGTTAAAGACTGCAGCCGCTGTTTGTTTCCGCACGTCAGGGAAAACTACGGCGTGATTACGGAGCGGTTTTTCGATATCGCGGCGAAAGGCGCGTCGCTCAAGTTTCAGGCGCGTTCCTGATATGCGCGTTCGATACTTGAGTAACGGCATATCAGGTGATATACTCAGGTTATATGTTGAGTAGCGTAATATTATATTAGGCGTTTCGGTGTTTGGGAATCCGGTGCGAAACCGGAGCGGCCCCGCCACTGTGATCCGGACAAAACCGCATTGACGTCACTGCTTTGAAAGCGGGAAGACGCGGGAGTAGGTTGATGGAGAGTCAGGAGACCGACCGAGATGTGTATTTGTAACTGCGCGCGGGCGCAAAGAGGGGCAAGCTGAACACATGGCTTGCCGGAGAGTGACCGCGTTGCGATTCCTCTCTTTTTTAATATGCAGGGAGGTGTAATTAAGTGGAAGATTCAAAGCGCAAACAACCCGAACAAGAATCGTCTTCTTCATCAACGCCGCCAAGCGTCGATTTCAGCGAGTTCAAGGAAGCCACGTACGACGAGTGGAAGGAAGCCGCTGTGTCGGCTTTGAAGGGCGCTCCGTTTGACAAGAGCATGTTCACCCAAACTTATGAGGGGATACGCTTGGAGCCTATCTACACAAGAGAAAGCCTCAAGAATATTCCAGAGGCAAGAACCTTGCCGGGAAAATATCCCTCTTTGCGCGGAGGTCACGCTTCAGGTTATGTCAAGTCGCCTTGGGAAGTGGCGCAGGTGTGCGACGCAACGACGCTAAGCGCGGCAAACGAGATGGTCAAACACGACCTCGCAAAAGGAGCGACTACCATCACAGTCCGCCTCAGCGACTCCACACCGGACGCAAGCAGGGGAGTCACTATTTCGTCGAACGAAGACATTAAGCGCCTGCTTGACGGAATCGATACGGCGAAATACCCATTTCACATTTTTGCCGGCGCGTCCGCGAAGCCTCTTATTGACTTTATAGCGCCGCTTGGAGACTTGAAGGGCTGCATCGGCACTGACCCGATAGGGTCTTACCTCCTGTTCGGCAAGCTGCCGCGCGCTTTGGATAAACTTTTAGATGAAGCGGGCGAGACCATTAATTTTGCCGAGGCAAAAGCCATGTCACTTCGTACGTTGCTTTTCAAGGGCAGCGTCTACCATGACGCCGGGGCGAACGCGGTGCAGGAGGTCGCCTTTGTCATGGCCTCGGCCATAGAACTGGCTCAAGCCATGAGCGCAAGAAGTATTGATATAAATAAATTTGCCAAGCATATCAGGTTCGAGTTCTCCGCCGGATCGAATTTCTTTATGGAAATAGCGAAGATAAGAGCCGCCCGTGTTGTCTGGTCGCGTATCGCCGAGTCTTTCGGCGGCGGAACAGAGTCCGAAAAGTGCGAGATTTTCGCAACTACGTCGTTCTTTACAAAGACCGTTTATGACCCATACGTCAACCTACTTCGCAACACCACCGAGGCTTTTTCGGCCGTTCTCGGCGGCGTGGACGGCCTCACCGTCGTGCCGTTTGACGAAGCCGTTCGGCCCGGCGACGAGTTCTCCCGCAGAGTCGCCCGCAACTCGCAGATAATGCTGCAAAACGAATACCATCTCCTCCAGCCAATAGACCCGGCAGGCGGGTCGTGGTATTTAGAGTCTCTGACGGACGAGCTGAGCCGGCATATTTGGGCTGAAATTCAAAAGGTAGAGGGCAAGGGCGGAATGATAGCCTGCATAAAGGACGGCTATGTGCAGAGCGAGATAGACGGGATATTGCAACAGAGGTTCAAAAAATTGGCCACGCGCGCTGACAGGGCGCTTGGCACCAACATGTACCCCAATGTCGCCGAGACCCCGCTGCCGCGCGAGGAACGCGAACCCGTTCATATAGCAGACACCGAGATAACCCCGCTTCTTCCGCATCGCTGGACTGAGCAGTACGAGGAATTGCGAGCCAGGACGGAGAGCTTCAAGGCGAAGACCGGCAAAAATTTACGCGTATTTTTGGCCAACATGGGGCCCATTCCGCAGCACAAAGCGCGGGCCGATTTCATCACCGGCTTCATGGAAGTGGCGAACTTCGAGCTTATAAAGAACGACGGGTATTCCACAGTTGAGGAATGCGCCGAGGCGGCGGCCAAGAGCGGCGGCGACATAGCGGTTATATGCTCGACGGACGCCACTTACCCCGAGCTTGTGCCGTCTTTGGCAAAGCTGATAAAGGCAAAGAGTCCGTCTATGAAGGTCTTCTTGGCCGGCGCTCCCGCGGAGGAGTTCAAACAGTCTTATACCGACGCCGGCGTCGACGATTTTATACATATCAGGTCTAATTGTCTTGCAATGCTGACCGACATGCAAAAGGGAAAGGGGATGTTCTAATGAGCGCGCGCCCTGATTTTACCAAGATAGATTTGAAAAAGCCGCTGCCCCCCGATTCTTTCGACTTAAAAGGCTGGGAGGGCGACTTCAAAAAGGAGACCGGAAGTAGCGCGGGTGATATGGTTTCTAAGACGATGGAGCAGATAGACGTCAAGCCGCTTTTCACGGAGGCGGACTATGAGGGCCTGAGCCACTTAGGTTACACGGCCGGGCTTCCTCCATTCCTGCGCGGACCATACCCTACGATGTTCGTCACGCGTCCCTGGACCGTCAGGCAGTACGCCGGGTTCTCCACGGCTGAGGAGAGCAACGCGTTCTATCGAAGAAACCTCGCCGCGGGGCAGAAGGGGCTTTCCATAGCCTTCGACCTCGCTACGCACAGAGGCTACGACTCCGACCATCCGCGCGTCGTCGGAGACGTCGGCAAGGCGGGCGTCGCGGTCGATTCTATCCTTGACATGGAGATACTGTTCTCGGGGATACCGCTTGACCAGATGTCCGTTTCGATGACCATGAACGGCGCCGTTCTTCCCGTTCTGGCGTTCTACATTCTCGCGGCTGAGGAGCAGGGCGTGGACAAGTCCGTCCTGAACGGCACGATACAGAACGATATATTGAAGGAATTTATGGTCCGCAACACCTACATTTACCCGCCCACTGCGAGCATGAGGATAATAGGGGACATCTTTGCCTACACATCCAAGTATATGCCCAAGTTCAACAGCATAAGCATATCGGGCTACCACATACAGGAGGCGGGTGGCACAGCCGACATTGAGCTCGGCTACACCTTGGCGGACGGATGGGAGTACCTCCGCACCGGCGTAAAGTCGGGCCTGAGCATAGACAACTTCGCGCCGCGCCTGTCGTTCTTCTGGGGGATAGGCAAGAACTACTTCATGGAAGTGGCGAAAATGCGCGCCGCGCGGATGATCTGGGCCAAGATGGTCAAGACGTTCGGCCCCAAGAACCCTAAGTCGATGGCCCTTCGCACCCACTGCCAGACCTCCGGCTGGAGCCTGACAGAGCAGGACCCGTACAACAACATAGAGCGCACCTGCATCGAGGCTCTGGGCGCGGCTCTGGGGCACACTCAGTCGCTGCACACAAACGCCCTCGACGAAGCCATCGCGCTGCCGACCGATTTTTCGGCGCGTATCGCCCGCAACACGCAGATTTATATACAGGACGAGACGAAGGTCTGCAAAGTAATAGACCCGTGGGCGGGTTCGTATTATGTGGAATTTTTGACGGACGAGCTGATACGCCGCGCCTGGGCTCATATACAGGAGGTCGAGGCGCTTGGCGGAATGGCTAAGGCCATAGACACCGGTCTGCCAAAGATGAAGATAGAGGAGGCCGCCGCCCGTATGCAGGCGCGTATAGACTCTAAGGCCGAGAAGATAGTGGGGGTCAACGCTTTCAGGCTCGACAAGGAAGACCCGATAGAGATTCTTGAGGTCGACAACAGCGCGGTTCGCCAAGCCCAGATCGCGCGGCTCGAAAAGCTACGCGCCACGCGCGACCCTGAGAAGGTTAGACAGACTCTTGACGCTATAACGAAATCGATGGAGACCGGAGAGGGTAACTTGCTTGAATTGGCCGTAGACGCAGCCCGCGCCCGCGCGTCCTTGGGCGAGATCTCCGACGCCGTAGAGAAAGTCAGTGGTAGGCATAAGGCGATAATCCGTTCGATATCCGGTATATACAGTAGCGAGTTCACCGACGAGGACGTTATCTCCGAGGTTCGCGAGATGGCTGACGCTTTTGAGGTCAAAGAAGGGCGACGACCGAGAATCATGGTCGTCAAGATGGGGCAGGACGGGCACGACAGGGGCGCTAAAGTCATAGCCACGGCCTTCGCCGATATGGGCTACGACGTGGACGTAGGGCCTCTGTTCCAGACCGCCGAGGAAGCGGCGCAGGATGCCGTCGACAACGACGTCCACATTGTCGGTATGAGCTCCCTCGCCGCCGGACACAAGACGCTATTGCCGCAGCTTGTCGAAGAGCTGAAAAAGCGGGGGCGCGAGGACATCATGGTCGTGATAGGGGGCGTCATACCGGCTCAGGATTACGACTTCCTGCGCGCCAACGGAGCGAGCGCCATATTCGGCCCCGGCACCGTAATTCCCGTGGCCGCCAAAAAAGTTATGGAAGAGCTGAATAGGCGTGTCTTCGGTTAAAAAACCAGAATGGACTCCATGTGAGGCGGGCGCTGAGTTCGCCTCACATGTTATGAGCGGCGTGATTAACGCGCACGACGGGATGCCTTCCGCTCCGTCCGCGCCGTTTGTTTTGGCGTCGCCCAAACGCAGGCAGCTCTCTCTTGATGATTACGTGAGCGGAGTTCTTGCGGGCGACAGAACGATTCTGTCGAGAGCCATCACCTTAGCCGAGAGCAACTCCCCCTCTCATTTCGACCTCTCGCAGCAAGTAATCAAAGAAGTGCTGCCGAAAACCGGAAACTCGGTGCGCGTTGGGATAACCGGCGTTCCGGGCGCGGGCAAGAGCACGTTTATAGAGGCGCTCGGATGCCGTCTCTGTGAGCGCGGCAAAAAGATAGCTGTTCTGGCGGTCGACCCGAGCAGCAGCGTCAGCAAGGGGAGTATCTTGGGCGACAAGACGAGGATGGAAAACCTCGCCAAACACAAAAACGCTTTTATAAGGCCGTCGCCCTCCGGCGGCACGCTCGGCGGCCTCACCCGCAAAAGCCGGGAGACGATGCTTCTATGCGAGGCCGCAGGCTACGACGTTATCTTGGTCGAGACCGTGGGCGTCGGACAGAGCGAGACGACGGTGCGGTCAATGGTCGACTTTTTTTTGCTCGTCGTGATAACCGGGGCCGGCGACGACCTTCAGGGGATGAAAAAGGGCGTCATGGAATTAGCGGACGCCATCTTGGTGAACAAGGCGGACGGCAATAACGAACTGAAGGCCGACACGACCAGAGTCGAATATGACAGAATGCTGCATTATCTGAGGCAGGCCACCGAGGGCTGGACGACGCGCGCCTATACTTGCTCATCTGTAACTGGCAAGGGCGTGGACGAGATATGGGGCGTCGTCGAACAGTTTATGGCGGCGGTCAAAGAATCGGGAGTGTTTGGCGAGCGCAGAAAACAGCAGATTCTTTCATGGGTTTATACGATGGTCGAAGACCAGCTCAGGCAGAAATTTTACAGGCACCCCGACGTTATAAACATAAAAGAACGCGTAGAGCGACAGGTGATTTCGGGCGAACTCTCCGCTACCGGCGCGGCCACAGAGCTTCTGAGAGCCTACGGGTTAGAGGTAGCCGATTGACGGGAAGCCGCGTTTACTCGTTCGCTTCGATTTTAGGTGAGGGGCCTGTTCTTTTGATTTTGGGCTCCATGCCGAGTGTGTTGTCCCTTAAAACGGGGCGCTATTACGGCAACGAGAGAAATGACTTTTGGCGGCTCATCAGCGCCGTGCTTGAGGAGCCTTATAAAGAAGAATACGAAGAACGCGTCGCCATGCTCAAACGGCGGCGCGTCGCTTTATGGGACTCCATGCGCTCCTGCGTCCGCCCCGGCTCGCTCGACAAGGACATCCGCGAGGAGGAGCCTAACGACGTAGCCGCGTTGCTCAGCGCAAACCCGACCATCCGCGCGGTGGCTTTTAATGGGCAAATGGCCGAGAAGATGTATCACAAATATAACAAAGAGCGCGAAGGAGTGAAATATATTTTGCTGCCGTCGTCGAGCCCCGTCCCTCGGCGAAACGTGAAGACTTTTGAAGATAAACTTAGGAGTTGGCTGAATTTGCGGCAGTTTGTCTAATGTGACACGAAACGAAGTGCCCGGGGCTTATCTCCTTGAGTTCCAAACCCGGCTCGGCGCAGCGCGGCGTCGCTTTGGGGCAGCGCTGTGCGAAGCGGCAGCCGGGGTGGGGGTTTATGGGGCTCGTCACCTCTCCCTTCATGATGTTGAAATGCTTTCGGGCGGATAGGCTCGGCACGGGTATCGCGCTCAGCAGACCTTGCGTATAGGGGTGAGCTGGGTTCTCGAACAACTCGTCCGTCTTTGCGAGTTCCACGCACTGGCCAAGGTACATGACGGCTATATTGTTGCTGATGTGTTTCACTACGGAGAGGTCGTGCGTGATGAACATGTATGTAAGCCCCATCTCCTCCTGAAGATCCATCATGAGATTCAGTATTTGGGCCTGTATGGAGACGTCGAGCGCGGAAACCGGCTCGTCGCAAACGATAAACCTCGGGTTCAGTGCCAGCGCGCGCGCCACGCCTATGCGCTGTCGCCGCCCGCCGTCAAGCTCGTGCGGGTAGGTATTGACGAACCTCTCCGCAAGGCCGACTATCCCCATCAACTCGAACACGCGCTCAAGTATCGCGTCCTGAGTGGGTAGAGCGCTCGTTACCTTTATCGGCTCAGCTATTATCTCGCTCACCGTCATGCGCGGATTGAGTGAGGAAAAGGGATCCTGGAAGATTATCTGCATCTGTTTACGCATTTCCTTCATCTTCCGCCGGTCGTAGCCGAGAATGTTTTGGCCGTCGAAGACGACCTCTCCCGCCGTCGGTTCAAGAAGGCGCAGGATAAGGCGCCCGAGCGTAGACTTCCCGCAGCCGGATTCTCCTACCACGCCGAGGGTCTCTCCGGCGTTGATGGTGAGGCTCACGTCATCGACGGCGTGAAGCGGACCGAACGAGGTATCGAAATATTTTTTCAAACCCTTGGTTTCGAGCAGTGGCGCGCTCATTGCGCGGCCCCCCTTTGCTCGTCACTTTTGAATAAATGGCATTTGATCCCGTGCGTAGCGCTCATAGGCATCATGTCAGGTCGCTCCGATGAACAAACCTCTCGGCGATGCGGACACCTCTCGGCGAAGCGGCAGCCCGGCGGCAACGACGTGGGGTCGGGCATCAGGCCGTCTATCGGGTTGAGCCTTCGGGTTTTCTTGGTCATATCCGGGATGGCTCCGAAGAGGCCTATCGTGTAAGGGTGGTGAGACTCGCTCTCAAAAATATCGACGGCCGCGCCGACCTCTATAATCTCCCCGGCATACATTATGGCCACCGAGTCGCATATCTGGGCGACGACGCCAAGGTCGTGCGTGATTAAGATCATCGACGCGTTGAACGAGTCTTTCAGCTCGTTCATCATCTTCAAAACCTGAGCCTGTATCGTCACGTCGAGCGCCGTCGTGGGCTCGTCGGCGAGCAATAGCTTTGGGTTGCAGGCGAGCGCTATGGCTATGACTATTCTCTGCTTCATGCCGCCAGAGAACTGGTGCGGATACTCGGCCTTGCGCTCCGCCGGGATGCCCACCATCGCCATCATATCGTCAACCTTGCGCTCTATCTCGTCCGCGGCGGCGTTTGGATAGTGCAGAAACAATACCTCGGCTATCTGGTGTCCGACGGTGTGAATGGGGTTGAGGCTCGTCATGGGGTCTTGAAAGATCATGGATACGTCTTGCCCGCGCAGGAGGCGCATATCGGCCTCCGTTACTTTCATCAGGTTCACGTCCTCAAGGAAGATCTCGCCTTGCGTGACGAAGCCGACGCGGTCGGGCAGGAGCCTCATAATGCTGAGCGCCATAGTCGTCTTGCCCGCGCCGGTCTCGCCGACAAGCCCGAGGGTCTCACCCTTCCTGACTTTGAGGTCGACGCCGTTCAGGGCGAAGATTTCGTCGTCGTCCGTCTTGTATGTGACGTGCAGATTTTTTATCTCAAGCAGATTTTCGCTCACATGCCTCACCGCCCCGAATTAGTTTTTGAGCCTTGGGTCAAGCGCGTCGCGGAGACCGTCGCCCAAGAGCGTCAGCGACATGACCGCCATGACTATGGCTACCCCCGGCGCTATCGCGAGGTGCGGGTGATAGCGAAGCTGACTTCTCGCCTCTGAGAGCATGGAACCCCATTCGGGCGTCGGCTCCGATACGCCGAGCCCTATAAAGCTGAGCGACGATATGGTGATTACAGACCTCGCGACCGTCTGAGTCACCTGCACGAGAATAGGGCCCATAGCGTTCGGCAGGATGTGCCTGAATATTATCCTCGCGTCGCTTGTGCCGCAAGCGCGGGCCGCTTCGACGTACTCCTGACCGACGATACTCAGCACCGACGAGCGCACTATGCGGGACATTCGCGGAATTTGCGATATTCCCATAGCCAATATCAGGTTGACAAGGCTGCTGCCGAGCGCCGCCACGAGCGTTATGGCCATCAGGGTGTTCGGTATCGCCAAGAAAATATCCATAAAGCGCATCAGCACCTCGTCGACCTTACCCCCATAATACGCGGCCGCGGCTCCTATGATGGAGCCGGCGGTGAGAGAGACGCAGATTGTGGCAAGTCCGACGAATAAAGATATTCTGCCGCCGTAGACGACGCGGGCCATGACGTCCCGCCCGTACTGATCGGTGCCGAGCGGATGCGCGAGCGACGGGTCTTTGAAACGGGCCGACAGATTCTGCGACAGGGCGTCCTCTTCGTAGTCGTAGTACATATCAGCCGTTACGACGGCTGTCATCATCAAGATAAAGAGCAAGAGGCCGAACATCGCGAGCCTGTTCTTTTTGAGGCGCAACCATATGGTTTTCCACTGGCTCTTTTTCTTGTACTTGTGTATCGCGGCGGAGGCGTTGACCGCGGTCGTCATGCCGTCGCCTTCTTTCTTTTTACGCGGATGTACTTGGACTTGAGCCTCGGGTCAATGTAAACGTAGACTATGTCCACCAAGAGATTGACGACGCAGGCTATGATGGCGGCGAAGAGGACGGAGGCCACGACCATAGGCGTATCCTTTGAGCGTATGGCGTTCACTATCAGCTGTCCGAGGCCGGGGATGGCGAAGACCTGCTCGACGACGATTGTTCCGCCGAGCGCGACGCCGAAGTTTACGCCTATGACTGTTACGACTGGCAGGAGCGCGTTTCGGAGAGCGTGCCCGAATATGACGTGGCTTTCACGGGCGCCCTTGGCACGCGCCGTTCTGATGTAGTCCTGACGTATCACCTCAAGCATCGTGGAGCGCGTCATGCGGAGCAGCGACGCCATTGTGGCGGCGGAGGTGGCGACGCTCGGCAGGATAAAGTGCCGCCATGTGTCAATGCCAAGCGAGGGCAGCCACTTCATTTTGAGCGCAAACACCAGAACCATCATCATGGCGAGCCAGAACGTGGGCATTGAGGTCAGCAGCAGCGAGACGCCCAAGGCTACGTTATCCGATATGGTGTACTGCTTGACCGCCGACAACACGCCTATCGGCAAGCCCAGAACTACAGCTATGATAGTGCTGAACGTCGCCATATAGAGCGTATAGGGGAAGCGAACCGCTATCTCCTGAAAGACCGGAATTTTGGTTCGGTACGACTGTCCGAAATCCCCCCGCGCCGCGTCCCACACATAGCGCGCGTAGCGCACTAAAAACGGGTCGTTCAACCCCATCTCGGCTCTAAGCGCTTCATACTCCGCCGGTTTTGCCCCCTCGCCCAAAATCATCATGGCCGGGTCGCCGGGCGTCAGGTTCATTATCGTAAAAATAATAAAGGTGACGCCCAGCATAACCGGGATGATCATGAGTATTCTCTTAAAAATATAGCTCAGCATAGAGGCGCTCTTCTATTCCTCGAAATATGTCTCGTATATGCGGTATCTGTAGACCGGGTGAGCTTTGAGGTTCTTCAGCTTCGCGTTGTGAAAGAGGTATATGGTATCGGTGTACAGCGGTATCAGCGGCACGTCTTCCTTTAGAATCCCGTAGATTTTCGTGTAGAGGTTCAGTCTCTCAGTTGTGTCAGACGACTTCCTGGCCTGCTCTATCAGGGCGTCAACCTCAGGGTTGGAGTAACCGGAGTAGTTGTTGCCGCCGCCGAGCATGGCGCTGTGAAATCTGCGCGTCAACACCATGTCGGCGTCGCGTATCGAGGCGTTTATCATGCGAAGGCTGGCTATGAACTTTCTCTTGTCTCCGACGTCATCCAAGTAAGCCGCGCGCTCCATCTTGTCGAACGTTACACGGATGCCTATCTTCCTGAGCTGATCTTGAGCGACCTCCGCGGGCATCATGTAGCTCGACGAGCCCTGCATACTGAACACCGTCTCGAGCCCATTAGGATACCCGGCGTCTTTCAAAAGCGCTTTCGCCTTGTCGAGGTTCTGTGAATACCATTTGAAATCCTTGTCATAACCGAACACCGACGTCGGGACGAGGCAGTTGGCTACCACGGCCTCGCCGTTAGCTCCGCCTATAACAATGTCGTCGCGGTTCAGGGCGTAAGCCACGGCCTGACGAATACGCTTGTCCTTAAAGACGCCGTCAGTCACGTTGAACGTGATATGGAAAAGACCGACGCCGGGGCACTCCACGTAGGCTATGTTGTCTAATTTCTTGAGATAGTCGTAGTCGCTTGTAGCCACGAGGTAGTAGATGTCGAGCGTTCCATCCTCAAGAGCTATGGCGCCCGAGGACGCGTCGGGAACGAGTTTGAATATAATTTTGGCTATAGGAGCGCCGCCGCCGTAGTAGTCGTCGAAGCGTTCTAATATCAGGGAGTCTCCCGACCGCCACTCCGCCATTTTGTACGCTCCTGTGCCGACGGGGTTGCGCGCGAAGTCTATATTCTTGGCTTTGGCTTCCTCAACCGCCCTCTTGTTGACTATTCCGTAAGTGAGGTTGGTCATAACGTCCATAATGGGGCCATAAGCGTACTTCAGAACGACCTTTACAGAGCCGTCGTCGACTTTTTCGAAATGATCTATGGCCTCGCTGATGCCGCTCGAAAAGCTGGAGTCGAGCGAGCGCTGCAGCGAAAAGTACACGTCGTCCGCCGTCATAGTGTCGCCGTTGTGGAACTTGACGCCCTTCCTGAGGTAAAACGTAATCTCCGTGTTGTCCTTGCCGAACTCCCACTTCTCGGCGAGGCCGGGGACTATTTTCGTGTAGTCGTCCGAGTCCTCTTTGACCAATGTGTCGTAAATCTGATACATCATCATGTGCGTGACCGTATCTTTGCTGGTTGAGGGGTCGAGCGAGGAGGCCTCAGCGTTTACGCCCCACATAAGAGTATCCTTCGCGCTCTTCGGCAAATCCGCCGCGAACGCGCAAGACGCAGCCAATGAAGCCACAATAAAACCCGCGAGAATAACCTTTTTGAAGTACGCCATACCTAACACACCTCTTTCAGTTTTATGTTCTGTTCATACGAACAGAACAGCGCTATAAGATACTTTACAGCCCTTCTATAGTCCTCTATTATCATGTTTTCGTCGGGGGAATGATGAGCGCCGCCGGGGTAACTCGGGCCGACGCCGGCTATAGGCATCTTGGGCCAGGCGTCGCGGAATACGTCGCCGGGACCCGCGCCGAGCTGCGTCAGCTCGACCACCATAGGTTTGCCGAACGCGGCTTCTGACACATCGCAGGCGCGATACCTGAACGGAGTGTCTACCGGCGTGCGGACGGCGCGGTTTACACATCCGCTCATTTTGATTTCTATATCCGGGAAGCCGCGCTTGTCGAGATGCGCTCTTAGCAGCCCCTCTAATTTTGACGGGTCTTGGTTTGGGACGAGGTAGAAGCTCACCCTGGCGTATGCCTTGTGTGGAACTATGCCGCGCACGCCGTTATGTACCTCGCCTGATTCGAGGCCGCATATGGATATGGACGGCTCCATATATATACGGCGCTTCAATTCCTCGCCGCTCGCCCCTGTCACGTAGTCTTTGAAGCCGACTTTTTTCTTGAGGCTTTCTTCGTCGTAGGGGAAGTTTCGGAGCGCTTCGAGGTCGGCGTCGCTCGGCGACTCGGCTCCGTCGTAAAAGCCGTCTATGGCTATCCGTTCGTCCGGCCCTTTCAGAGACGCCAAGGCCCATACCAAACGCCACGACGCGCTCGGAATTACCGCTCCCATGCGCCCATGTACGTCGTTGCCGGACGTCTTGACGCTAAGGTCGAAGGCCATTCCCCCGCGCACGCCGAGCCTGAGCCACATGCGCCCCTCATCGTCGTTGCGCCCACTCTCCCATATACATACGTCCGCGCGCGACATCTCGCGGAAAGCGGCGGCGTTTTCGCGCGCGAAACGATGCAGCGACGGGCTGGATATTTCCTCGTCGCCCTCCGCCAGAAATTTGACGCGAACGGGCAGTTTGCCCTCCGTGGCCATCACGGCCTGCACGGCGTGAAGACGCGAGTAGAGCGGCCCTTTGTTGTCGGAGACGCCCCTTCCGTACAGTTTGCCGTCGATTCTCTGAAGTTTGAATGGGTCTGGGATACGCCAGTTCTCATATTTTCCCGGCTCGACCACATCGTAGTGATTGTAGAATAGCAAAGCCGCGTCCCCGTCGCCACCCGTGTCAGCGGTTATGAGGGCGTTTCCTCCGTCGATGTCGTGGATTACGGGCTCTATGCCTATGGATTTCATTTTGGATACTATGCAGCGGCGCGTATCTTCACGCCCCTGCGGATTGCTCGCCGTGCTCGGGCACGAACACACCGTATCAAGATCTTTCAGCATCTCGTCAAAGTGTTCGTCCACGTAATCGAACGCTTTCTTCAGGCGTTCCGGTTTCAAATTGATCATGCAAGTCAGCCTCCGACTCATGTTATTTTGACAAATACATACGCGCCCTCAAGCCTCAGCGGCATCACCGCCCTTATCGGCGCCGAGCCTTTTGGAGAGCTTTGCCGTCTCGTCGAGCAAAAGCCGTATCGCCTCGCGCCTGAGCGCTTCGTTGAAGCGTTCGATTCTGCCGGAGACCGAAACCACGCCGACCAAATCATTGGAGTATTGAATAACGGGGGCGGCTATTCCGGTCATTCCAAGTTCGCGTTCCTCGCTCGTAGCCGCGTATCCAAGTTCGCGCGTTTTTTGGATTTCTTTCAAAAGGACTTCGCTTGTCGTTATGGTGTGCGGAGTGAGGGGCTGATATTTATCGCGCTCCGCGAAAAAGTTTTCTCTAAATTCCTCACTCGAAAAAGCGAGCGTCACGCGCCCAACCGCGCCGGAATAAAGCGCGCGCTCCTGCCAGACCGGTATCTGATCTGACGAAGCGTTTTTGCTCAACCTGATGACGCAAAGCATCCCGCCGTCGTGTGGTTTATGAAAAGCTATTGATTGTTTCAGCGCGGAGAAGAGGCGTTCCAAAGCCGGCCTCACGAGGGCGAGCAAGGGGTTGGTGTTCTCGTAAACTCGGGCCAAGCCCGGCACGCGCGGGCCGAGACGAAATACTCGTTCTTTGCCGTCATAGACTACGTAACCCATGTGCTCCAGTGTGCCGCAGAGCCTCATCGCTCTGGATTTATATATCCCGAGCGCGTCCGCTATCTCAGTCAGGCTCATCTCAGGGCGTCCCTGCAGGGAATCCAAAACTTCGAGCCCCTTCATCAGGCTCTCCAAGTGCTTTTGCGATTCGCGCGGTTTGTCTCTTGCGGGCACAATTCATCAGTCCCTTGCAAACAAGTCTGCATTAAGTTCTGCTTATTAGAATAATATTTTCTTCAATAGAATTGTTTTCTAAATTATCGCGCATTTGATAGTTTTGTCAATAGCCAGCTTGGCAGGCGTCCGCAAGGCAGAGCTGAAAGCCTTTTGACGCGCCTACCCGGACGGCGTAATAAAACTTTCCGCCGATAAATTCACAACGGGTTATATGAGGGGTGGACGTTTCAATATAAACTCATTTGGAGTGATGACAAATGACGCCTTGGGATAATGTTTGACATTGCCGGATAAGAATCTTAGCCGGATTGCCGCCCGGGGACAGGAGGGCGGAGACGATGACATTGGTGTCTAAAACGGCGTTTTGCACGGGCTACGCCTGTTCTCTTGCGGCTCTCTCTTGCCGCGCGGCGGCGATTTCCGCATTGATGTCGGCGAGAGTCATTTTCGATACGCCCGTTTTGACCGCTTCCGCCTGCAAGTCTCTTACGGCTCTTTTGGCTTGCAGTCGGCGCAAATCGAGCAAAGTTTCTTCAAGGGTGGAACTGTCTACATCAAGCATGATAGCCGTGGGACGTCCGTTGTTGGTAATGACCAAGCGACCGTCGCGCCGGAGGCGGGAAGCTATCTTTTTCGGAGCGGTACAAAGATCGCGCATAGGAACGAACTCCATTTTGACGGTTAATTCGCCGCGAATATGCTCCGCTCAAATTGCCGTGTAATTGTTCATATTAGGGTGGGTATTCAAAAGGATCGCGCTTTAATAACGTAAGCAAATCTTGGGCGGTATCAATTAGAGGTGTGTTCTTAATTTTTTTCCAGTCATGTCGCGCCTGTGACGTGTAGAACAGCTTGTGCATTACTCCAAGTCCTCAAAGCACTCTGAAATAGGAGTGGCAAGCCCTTGTGTGATCATATCGGCCATGCCCGGTATTGAGTTGAGGTAATCCGTGTCGTTATCGAACATGCCAAGGCTATATAGCTGAAAAGAAACGTATTCTTGTATATGCTTAATAACCCCGTCCGGCAATCGGTCTATCTGTATTTTAAGATATTCCCTTTCGCTCATTTTTAATCCCCCTCGGTTAATGTCCAAAAAATCTCATCATTCTAAGTGTTTATTATCTTCATCCCCCAATTAAACACTGGACTACGCTTAAAATGATTTTCCAAATTATTCCGACTATAGCTAAATTTAAAGTCCAATGTTTAATTGGTATTTCAATACAACAAAAACCAGGAGTGTGCGGTCGGTTGACTAACCGAATAGTCGAAACCTTAGGCCAGCTTGGCTATCGTATATATGTATTCTATCGTTGCGTCCTGTCATGTCAAGAACGGAGCATATTTCCACTATATCAACTCACGCCTCTAATAAAAACAATGCGTAAACATGCGCGAGGTTAGCGGTTTCTCCCTATCTCCGCCGCGCCCAAGGCTCCGGCGTATTGAGATTTTTCGCACGTGTGCAATGGAACTGTCAGGCGCTTTTCGATTAGCTCCGCAAGGTTTCGGCTGCGCGACGCGCCGCCGGTGAAGGCCACGCCCCCGACGCCCCTTATCGCGCTGAACCCGACGCGGCGCAACATCCCCTCGGCGCGTGACGCCACGGAGTCCAATATCCCAAGCATAATAGCCTGTTTATCGACCCCCTGAGATAGCAGTCCGACGATTTCGGACTCCGCGAACACCGTGCACATACTTGATATGGCATGAGGCTCCGCGTCGCTTGGCAGTGAGCTGAAGTCTTCAAGCTCGCAGCCGAGCATGACGGCCATATTTTGCAAAAAACGCCCCGTGCCGGCGGCGCATTTGTCGTTCATCAAAAAGTCCGACACATTACCTTTTTCGTCGAGCGCTATCGCCTTGCTGTCTTGCCCGCCTATGTCCAAGACAAAACGGACGCCGCCGCTCCCAAAAAGACGCTTCGCGCCCCTCGCGTGGCACGTTATCTCCGTCACTCTATCGTCGCACTCCACGGAGTTTCTGCCGTACCCGGTGGCCGTTACGCGGGCAACCTGTCCGCGGGTAAGACCGTTTTTGCCAAGAATGGCCGAAATGGCCAAAGCGCCGGAGTCTTTAGGACTCCAGCCCGTAGGGGCAAGAAGTCCGTCTAACCATTCCCCATCTTTCAGCAAAACCACTTTTACGGCCACGGAACCTATGTCAACGCCTATCGTGTACATTATGCGGTTTGCTTTCAGCCCATCATCTCTATAAAAGCGCCCATGCGCGTGGCGAGCTGCTCGGCGTCGCTCTGATAGTAGTCGGTCTCAACGGCGATATATGGGACTTTGACGCGCTCGCGCACCAAAAACGTCTCCACGTTATATGTATGGCACGCCTGAAGAATTATATCGACGACCCCGTCGGCCTCGTAGTCGGTCACCAACCTCTCCAGTAAATTAAGCCGTTTGTCGTTTGGCGACATACAGGAGCATGGTATGCCGAGGTATTTTTTGGCCAAAGCGTCGTAGGGCGGAAGCGTTTCATCGACCATTTCATAGTTTGGTTTTATCCCCCCGCAGTTTTCGAAGGCCACGATGGTTCCGCCGTTTTCCTCGATTGCGTTGAAGACCTTCTCTAAGCTCTTTCCCGTCGGGCAGCCTGTGACTATAACGCGTTTTTTAGCCCCTATCCTGCGCTCGCCCCCTTTGTAGTTATCGCATAGAAGCGCGGTAAGCTCTCTGATAAGCTCCAAAGCCTTCTCGTCGCCGAAAGACACCTTGAAAAACTCATTGACGAGGTTTAGTTCGAGGCCGCTCAGCGGCGCTGGGTTCAGCGCGGAGAGCGCGTAAAAATCCTCCATCACGCGTCTTTCTTCGTTACGTTTGGCTATCTCGCGTTTCAAGTCGCTCTCCGTGACGGTCACGCCAAGCTCGGTCTCAAGACGACGCGCAAGGCGCTCTATCTCGGCTTTCCAAAGCGCTATGGACGCGCCGTCGGCGTAGGTCTGGGGAAGCTGCATGACGTGCGTCGGGCGCAGGCGGTTCAGAAGCTCGTACATTTTTTTCTTGCCGTCGCAGGTGGTCTCGCCGACGACGACACTGCAAAAATGAAAATACGGGCACGTATCCGTCAGGGCAAAACCATAGCTCGACTTTATCAGCGGGCAGAGGTTGCGCGGCAAATGTTCCTCGCCGGCCGCTATCGGCGTAGCGCTTGTGCTGCAAAGAGTCACCGGAATAGCTCCGGCGGCGCGTATAACCTCATAGGGCGTGTAGGCGCAGTAGCACCCTACGATTTTCCGCCCCGCGTCCACGGCCTCCTTGATCCTGACCGGCCCGGCGGGGATGGCGTTTCTCATTTCCTCGAAAATGGATTCTACGTCGCGCATGATATATTTCCCCCCTCATGAATGTGTATGCTTCAACGTCTCGTACAGCTCGCATCTGACCCTCCAGCCGAGAGACTCGGCGGCGTATCGGGCGACGTCGTCTATGGCCCCGCCCTCTCCCATCCGTTCCCGTCCGGCCGCGCTCATTTTGTTATACAATTCGCGATCGTCTAAGACGCGTAGCGCGCATTCACATAGAGCCTGAGAAGTTGGCGCAACCAAAATCTCGGCGTCTCCGAGCAATTTTTTTTGGACGCGCTTGCCCTTCTCGTCGATAGAAATAACCGGTATGCCCATGCCCGCGCATAGCTGATTGGCCGTACCCCCAAAGCCAATAAGGAGCGACGCCCGTATAGCCGCCTCTTGAACTCCGCCCCTGTGGATGCGTATGGCTATATCGTTTTTCGTTATAGTTGAGTTTTCAAATCGCCAGCCTTCGCAGACGGATATAAGGCGCTCTATGTCTATCGTGGGCGCGACGGTCATGATATAACCGTGTTTCTTTGCGGCGTTTATTAGCTCCGTCGCCTCCAATAGTAGCCGCACGTCGTCATAAGCCCTCGCGCGGCTTCCGGGAAGCAACAGGACAAGTCCTGAGTCTGGAAAATCCGAAGAGTCGCCCCGCTTCACCCCCTCCAAAAGATCCATTACGGGGTTTCCGGCGTACAGGGCGTCCGCGCCGCTGTTCGATAGCTGCTCCGCCGTTTCCCGGTCGCGCGTCCAGGTTTTGCGGCAGAACATCCTTATGATGAATCGCTCAAGCCTCCAGTGTCCGCTCAGACGGACGGTCTTGGCCGTGGCGACGAAGAGCGGAGCCGTCCCCTGTCCCCACAGAGTATGAAGTAGCAGATAAACGTCTCCGACGCACAAGGGAGTGCGCGCTCCAGACAGACCGCGCCAGTCCATTTGCTGGCTGTAGATATGTCTCAGCAGGCCTGAGCGCAGGTCGCGCCATATATCCTTTAGGTGGTATTTCAAAATGCCGCCCGACGGCGTGACGGACGGCGTGGAGACCACGGAAAACCCGCGCTTTATATAAGGCTCTCCGCGCCCTACAAGCGGAAAGGCTAAAACTTCCGCAGCCGGGAACTCTTCCCTCAGCTTTTCGGCAAAAAGTACGCCTATGGCATCCTCGCCATACCCGTTGGACGCCACGACAAGGCGCGGTCGCAGGCATTCTATCAAAGCGCTCTCAAAACGCTCCTTCTCCTCAAGCTCCACCGCTACGCGCGGGACTAAAAGCGGCTCGCGCGACAGGCGCGTCCTCCACGAGAGAGGCAGATTGTAAATGTCCTTTTCCGTGCAGGATAAAAAGTCGATTTTTTGGCCGTCCGTCTCAAGTTCGGTTTTTTCCTCGCAAAGAGACGCCATATCGCGCTCCGAATAAGAGTGATGGTCGAGAAAATGCCGTTCGCCCGCCACGACGACTCCAGCCTCTTTGAGTGAGTTTACGAAACTCGGCGGGTTTCCTATAGCGGAAAAGGCCAGCGCTCTGAGCCCCTCGATTTTTTCGTCCCTTGGACAAAACTTGACGCCGTCCCACAGGAGCCACTCGACGACATCAAGGCGCGCGTTGAATATCCGTTTCTCCGGGACAATCTCCAAAAGCTGAACGCGAAGCGCGGCTAATTCCGCCGCCGCGACTTGATCCACTCTCGTTATGACGACTATGTGAGCGCGGGCGAGCGAGGAGATGTCCTCCCTCAGAATGCCGGCCGGGAGAGTGCGTCCGTTGCCGAAAGGACATGTGGCGTCCACAAGGACGATGTCGACATCCCGTGAGAGGCGTCTATGCTGAAAGGCGTCGTCGGCCACGGCCAGATGAACGGCGTCGATTTGCGCCAAGTTCTTGAGTCCCTTCATCCTGTCGCGTGACACCACCACCGGCACATCCGGCAATCTGGACGATAGCAAAATAGGCTCATCCCCAACGACGCGGCGCGCGTTTTTGTTCAGTGCGTCGCGCTCGTCGCCGCAAGCCTCATTTATACGCCCCTCCCTCAAAACAACGACATCGGAGTTATCCCCGCCGTAGCCTCGGCTAACCACGCCCACGCTTACGCCCCTGTTCTGCATAGAGCGGCAGAGCATATCAACAAAAGGGGTTTTGTTCGTGCCGCCGTAGGTGATGTTCCCGACGCTGATTATAGGCAAAGGCGGCTCATATGAACGCCTCAGCCCATGCCGATACATAAAATCAGTCGCGTTTATCCATGCTTTGACGCACCACGAAATCGGTATGAGCAGATTCCAAAGCAGAAAAAAGGGATTTTTAGGAGGAAATGATTCATATCCGCGCGCAAAGTTCATGTAGCTTTGCGCCAATTTCGTTCCGATAGATATATTTTTCATGTTATTTATACTTCAAGCGTTTCCGAATTGAAGGTTGTGGAGGCGTGAATATAGACCGTCTGCGCGCAGAAGCTCTTCGTGCGTGCCGCTCTGCGCTATGCGGCCCCCGTCAAGAAGCAGGATTTTGTCGGCGTTTCTCACGGTCGACAGGCGATGCGCTATTACAAAAGAAGTACGCCCAGCCATAGCTCTGTCCATAGCTTTCTGCACCTGCCGCTCAACCTCAAGGTCGAGCGACGACGTGGCCTCGTCCAAAATCAATATTCTGGGATCCCGCACCACGGCGCGCGCTATGGCCACTCTTTGCCTCTGTCCGCCCGACAGCGTGACCCCGCGTTCCTCTATCTCCGACTCGTATCCGTTCGGCAGGCTCATTATAAAGTCATCTATATCAGCTATCTTGGCCGCCGCCCTAATGTCTTCTGTCGGCACATTCGACAAACCGTAGGCTATGTTGAAAGCGAAGGTCCCCTTCATTAAAATGGATTCTTGCGGGACTATGCCTATCTGATGCCGCAACTCCGATAATTCAAGCGTGCTCACGTCATGGCCGTCTATCAAAACCCGCCCGGAGTCCGGGGCGTAAAAGCGCGGGATGAGATCGACAAGCGTGGATTTACCTCCGCCCGTCGGCCCTACGATAGCGATTTTCTCGCCCTCCCGCGCCTCAAAGCTCACGCCGCGCAAAACCTCCTGAGCGCCAGCATAAGAAAAACGCACGTTTTCAAACACGACCTTCCCCAATATTCGCCCAATGACAAATTTTTTTTCGCGTCCGTTTTTGCCGTCGTTTTCCTCTGTCTCAGTCGGGGTTTCAAGCATAGAGAAAATGCGATCCAAGGCAGCGAAACCCGTCTGAAGCGAGTTCATGCTGTTCATAAAAACCCTGATAGGTTGCACCATAAACGCGATATAACCTATAAACGCAACGAGTTCGCCTGGCGACAGCGTATCGTTCAACACCTCGCGCCCTCCGCTCCAGAATACTACAGCAAGCGCCAAAATAAGAAAAACCTCGATAATCCCAGACAAGAGCGCCTGAATCCGCACAGCCCTCAGTAGCGCGTCAAAATTTTCGACGTTTCCGCGTCTGAACCTCCCGAGTTCTATTTCCTCGGTAGCGAAAGACCGAACGACCCGTATGGCCGAAAACGCCTCCTGTACGATGGCCGTCAGGTTGGCTAACCTCTCCTGCACGGCGTGTCCCGCGCTGCGAAGGCGTCGCGCCGCAAACGACAAAAGCCAGGTCACTACGGGCAAGACCGTCAAAGTTATCAAAGATAAGCGCCAATTTATGTAAAATATAAATCCAAGCATCCCGCCGAACGTGACGCCGTTCAAAACAAGGTTTACAAACGTACTTGTGACAAGACCCTGCAGCGTGGCCACATCGCCTGTTATTCTGCTCATAAGCTCCCCCACCCGTGACGCGTGTATATGGCGAAGAGACATGCGCTGCATATGGTCGTATAGGACAATACGAATATCCATGACGACGCGCTGGCCGACCCAGTTCATAAAATACTGCTGTCCGTAGACGGCCGCGCCTTTTAAGGCGAATATCACGACGACAGCCACGCACACGATGTTCAAGACAACCGTGTCTTTATTGATCAAAACGTCGTCGACCACGCTCTTGAAAAGCCACGGCGGAAGAACGTTCATAGCGGAGGCCGCGAGCATAAAAAACAGAGCGCAGAAAAAACGCCTCCTGTACGGCGCAACATAGCCGAGCAAGCGCAGAAACGGAATCTTATCTTTCATTTTCGCACTTCCGTCACGCCTTCTACTTCTCCTCCGCACCCTTATAATCGTTCAGATACTTGAACAACCCCACCTTCGGGTCTACGACCAATACGGTGTTCTTCTGTAGGCCCTTTCGGAAAAACTCCACGGCTTTCATCTGCTCGTAGAGCGCGTAGGCGTTGCCCATAGCGTCCGAGATTATAATCTGGGCCTGCTTGTCCCCCTCGCCGTGAAGGGTCTGGCTTGTTTTCACGGCTGAGGCGATTAGCGCCTGCGCCTTGCGGTCTGCCTCGGCCGTGATGCGATTGGCCTCAGCGGAGCCGACGGACAGAATACGCTGGGCTATACGCACGCGCTCAGACTTCATGTTTGAGTATATGGCCTGCAAGTTTTGGTCGGGCAACGTGAAGTTGCGGATAGCGGACATCACTACGTCTATACCCATGTCCTGAGCTTGAGCCTTGACCTTCTCGGTTGTAGTAGCGATTATCTCCTCCCGCTTGCCGCTCAGTATGTCATCGTAAGTGTAAAGGCCGGCCACCACGCGGATAGAGCCAAATATTATGTCGTCGATACGCTGACCCAAAGTAGTTTGGTTGCGTATTTTGGTATGAAACGCCGCCGGGTCGTTTATGCGATAAAGCAAAAACGTGTCGAAAAGGACGTTGCGTTTGTCGCCCAGGACGGTCTCCACAGGGGCGGAGTCATGTTCCTGAAGCCATTTCGGATAAGCGTAGACCACGTCGAGAAAGGGGATTTTAGCGTGTACGCCGGGTGTGGAGTGAACGCGCACTATCTTGCCAAACTGCGTTACCACGGCGTGTTCGTTTGTCGGGACGATGTAGAACGCGCCCGACAAAACGGCCAATACCAAAAGCGCTATCGGGATGAGCGCGTATTTTTTCATATTATGAATATTGCTCGGTATGTTGCCCGTCATTCTGAAAGACATCTTATTTGCCCCCTTCGAGTTCGCCAAATCTGAAGAGCGCGTCGGGCTGTAGGGGCAGCACCTTCAGAGTTCCGTTCGCTTGAGTATCGCTCAGGCCCTCGACAAACACAATCTTGAGCTTGCTCAAGACGTCGCCCATGCCCTCGGCCCACATGTTGAGGCGGGTAAGTTCCGGGTTGAGCTTATACGCCTCCTGCAAGAGGCCAAGACGCGCGGCCTCTCCCTCCGCCTCGGATATGCGCTTGAATTTGTAGGATTCGCCCTCGTTCACAAGTATGGACGCCCGTCCCTCGGCCTCTGGTATTACTTTGTTGGCGTGAGCCTCGGCTTGATAAATCATCGTCTTGACTTGTTCTTCGGCCGTAGTTACGCTGTTGTAGTCGGCTTTTATGGCCTCGCTGACGTTGGTTTCCTGTAAAAGAACCTCGTCTATCATAATCCCGGCCTTCAGGTCGTTGAATGACGCCTGAAGGATTTTCGCCGCGTCCTCCTGAATTTTCTGCTTCCCGCTCGTGAGGCCGTCGTCAAAATAGATAGAGGCGAAAATTCTCCTCATGGTGGCCATGCAGAGGTCACGCAGCATTTTTTCTTTCGCGGCGCCGTCTACTGGCAGATTGAACACATAATCCTCGGGCGCGCCGATATGAAAGTGCATAACCCACTCAACCTCGATTAATTTGTTGTCCTTGGTCAGCATGAGTTTTTCGCCCTCTACGGGCCACTGTCCGCCGTACTTCAGGGCCTGAACACTGGCGTTTTGCTGGCGGCTTTGGTTTCCGTCCGCGCGGAAGCCAAACTCGAGGCTCTGCTTGCGTGAGGCGGGGATGACGTAGACCTCATCGGCAAACGGAACCTTCACATGCAGCCCGGGGTCTACCACGCCGGATATTGCGCCGAAACGAAGCACGATGCCCCGCGAGTCCGACGGAATTGTATAGATATTTCTGATTACGCCGAGAGCGACGAGCGCAATAAGCGCCAGCCACAGGATGTGCTTCATAAGAAAACGCAAAAGCCTGTCTTTCCAGTCAGGCTCGTTTGGATCTTGAATAATGATAACTTCAGCCATTTTAATACCCCCGTGTTTTATTTTTGGTTTTCCGACAAGACTTGAAATATATCCTCCCACCAGCGCTCGGACAATGTTTTTTCCCACATTGCGGCGAACGAACCGCATAGTTTCTCGCGCTCGGCGCGTTGCGTCGACTCAAAGCCTAAAATCCCCTTAGAGATTCTCCCGAAGTTTCGGGTATGCCCCTGATATTGCGCCATTTTTTCACGCTCGTCAATAAGAAAATGGGGCAAAAAAGAAAGCCACACGTCGGTGTCGTGAATTTTACCTAAAACGTCCTGCAACGCTTTGATTTTTTTGACATGATCGTTAAGGCGGTTTTCAAAAAGAGGGTTATAAATCTCGAGCGCGTAACGCAGATGTTTTGCCGTCTTACGCATTTCATGCAACAATTCGGGGTTATACTCGTTCAATGCGGCGCGGCTAAATCCTAAAAGGCTTGCCGTGCGTCCTTTGACTTCGTCGGTAATTTTTTGCCTCGTCGCCTCGTCGTCTAATGGTTTTGCGTCATCTTTACCGGGTTCGACATACGCGCTTCCCAAAATAGCGCGCCCGCGAGAGGACAACGCTTTGACGGATGACGCGGATTCAAACTCCGATACGGCGCTGGTTAGTTTTTTGTTCATGGCCGCCCGTTTTTGTCTGAGACGCAACAACAGGCGGCCAATACCCGGATTGTCCCGAGTTATATCGTCGGCAAGCGCGTCTATTTGCACATCGAGGTCGCGAGCTAATCCTAACGCGCGGGTCAATTTTTTTACATCCCGAGAAGCCGTCTCAAGCTCACGCTCTTCAAAGCAATCCTTAAAAAGCGGCAACGCCTCGCGCAAACGCCGCGTTCCGACCCTCATGCAATGAACGGGTTCTATGTCGTTGACGGCGGCCAAAACGTCGCTCTTGCATTTTAGAATATCATCAAGAAGTTTACTGATTATCTCCGCGCCGAAAGCGCGATATTCACGTACGAACGCGTTTGTCATGCTCAAGCGTCCTTCTTTTTAGGCTTTGCGTTTTTGGGCTTCATGAGTTTTGGTTTTTTCTCGCCATGAACGGCATGGGCGGAATGAACCTCCGGTATGTCGCTGTCGAAAGTCAAAAGCGGGTTCCATCCGCATTCGCGTCGCGTCATAATCTGTTGAGAGTTTATAGCCGGCTCGCCGCTTTTCCGTACCACCTTTTCGTAGCTGCCGTCGCTTTTGAGCGTTCGGGCCTTTACGTTGTCGCTTATATGCGTAAGCATAATATCCTCCAAGATGGTCTTTCGGACGGCCGTGTCTAAGACGGGCGTCAGCACCTCGACGCGGCGGTCAAGATTGCGCGGCATGAGGTCTGCGCTTCCAATGAACATCTCGCCGCCCCCTCCTCCGTTGCCAAACCAGTATATCCGAGGGTGCTCCAAAAAGCGCCCGACCAGAGACGTGACCGTTATGTTTTCGCTGACTCCCTCTACGCCCGGCCTGAGGCAGCATATCCCGCGCACCTGAAGGCGAACCTCGACGCCGGCGCGCGAAGCGCGGTAGAGAGCCTCTATGCAGGCCTGGTCTACTAAGTGATTTATCTTGAAAAATATCTTTCCACCCCCGCGCTCCTGATGAATCTGAATTTCTCTGTCTATGCGCGAAACTATTCCGGCGCGTGTGGAGAGCGGCGAGACTAAGAGCTTTCTGTAGCTGCTCTTGCGGGCGAAGCCTGTCATGTGGTTAAAAAGGTCCGTCACGTCGGCGCATATCTCCTCATTGCTCGTAAAAAGCCCCAGGTCTGTATAAGTTTTGGCCGTGGTCGGGTTGTAGTTGCCGGTCCCGATATGGACATAACGCCTTATCCCGTCGCTTTCCCTGCGCAGAACAAGGCAGATTTTGGCGTGAATTTTCATTCCTATGAGGCCGTAGACGACATGTAGCCCCTCTTCTTCTAAGGTGTCCGCCCACTTTATGTTGCGCTCCTCGTCAAAACGGGCTTTTAGCTCTACAACCGCCGTCACCTGTTTACCGTTGCGACGCGCCCTGACTAATTCATCTACTACAGGAGACTCGCTACCGACGCGGTATATGGTCTGTTTTATCGCTATGACCTGCGGGTCGTCAGCGGCCCGGCGCAGGAAATCCAAAACAGGCGTGAAGCTGTCATAAGGGTGGTAGAGCATGAGGTCGTAACGTCTCAGCATGGCAAAAACGCCTACGCGGGACTCGTTGAAAGGCGCCGGGACGCGTGGAGTGTAGGGGAGGTCTTTCAGGTCGGGTCTCTCGACCTTGCAAAGCTCCATAAGGTCTGACGCGCCGAGCGGCCCCTTCACTCTGTATATCTGAAACGGTAAAAGATCGAGACGTTTTATCAAAAACCCGGATAACGACGACGACGCGCCGTGTGAAATCTCAAGCCTGATAACCTCGCCGAAGCGCCTCTGATCCACAAGATCCCGCATTGTTTCCAAGAGATCGTCGGCCTCGTCGGTTTCTATCTCGAAATCCGTGTTTCGCGTAATGCGGAACGTGGCGGCCGACACAACCTGATAGCCGGGGAAAAGAGAGTCTAAATTGCGGTAGATGACGTCTTCCAGAAACAAAATATCGTTGTCGTTGGCATTGGACGAAAAACCCAAAGACGCGTGAGCCTTGGCTTCTTTGTTTCGCGGAATAAAGAGAAAGCGGCTGACGTTGTTTGGTATCTTGAGACGCGCGAAACATGTCTCTCCTATAGGGGAGGACAGCTCCACCAAAATGTTCAGCGATTCGTTGGATATAATCGGAAAAGGGCGTCCTGGATCTATGGCCTGAGGCGTCAGAATAGGATAAATTTCGTTCTGATAATACCCCTGCAAAAATTTTTTGTGTTTATCCTGTAAATCGTCATACCCCACGATACGTACGCCTTTTTCATAAAGAGACGGGCGCAACGTTTTGCTCCAGAAGCTCTGCGCGAGGTTCAGGAGCGGGACTATCTTTCGCCTTATGACAGCCAAAGTCTTAGCGGGGGCCATTCTGTCTGAGGACGCCCCCCAAGTCCCGTTCATATACTGCTTATACAGGTTTGAGACGCGCACCATAAAAAATTCATCAAGATTGTTATAAAATATGGAAAGAAACTTGAGCTGCTCGAGGAGAGGATTCGAAGAATCCATCGCCTCGTCCAGCACTCTTTTGTTAAACTCGATCCAGCTGATCTCGCGGTTGAAATAAAGCTCAGGCGCGTCCAGATCCATACTAAGCAAAGTGTTCTCCGCTTTTCTACGCCGCACCCGTACCGACCGCGCCCTTAGCGCCGCCCAGCCCCTTGACACGCTCCAAAACAATCTTGTAGCCGCCAGCTCCATAGTCCAAGAATTTTTTTACGCGGCTGATGGTGGCAGTGCTGGCTCCTGTGTGTTGCGCTATCTGCGGGTAAGTCTTGCCCTCGCTCAGAAGACGCGCCACTTCAAGCCTTTGAGCCAACGCCTTCACCTCTCCGATAGTTGCGACATCTTCAAGAAACGCGTACATCTCGTCCGAAGTCTTTAACTGCAAAAACGCGTCGCACAACTTATCAGTCAAAGAATCCTTCCAATTTACCGCCATGATATTCTCCTCCGTATGTTTTCTGTCCCATATTGTAAATTCACATTATCACTTCACATCGCTATTACGTGTAAATAATACTAATTAGTATATATTATATAGTAATGCTTAAACCGATTTAATGATAGCGTAATTTACTGAAAAATCACAATCATTTGTAAGCGTTGCGCATTATACTACGGAGGGGTGAGGCTGATGCGGTCAATGATGCAGCCAATTTTTTCTCTTTATGTACACGTTCCGTTTTGCGCCGCGAAATGTCATTATTGCGCTTTCTACAGCGTTCCTTTGCGCGCCGGCGACGCGCTCGCGCGCTCTTATCTCGCCGCCCTGAAAGGCGAGGCGAGAACGCTGCGCTCGTCCTGGGGCGGAAAAATCCCGCTTCGCACGATATATATAGGCGGCGGCACACCGACCGTCTTATCCCCCGACTTGTGGCGCGGCCTTATCAAAACCGTAACCGAGTTTTTTGACCTGTCCCACATCGAGGAGGCCACGGTCGAGGCAAACCCGTGTTCTATGAGTGATTCGCATTTAGCCCTTTGGCGCGGCGCGTTCGTCACCCGTGTGAGCCTTGGCGTCCAAAGCCTCGACGACGACGAACTGCGCTGGCTCGGCCGTCTGCACGACGCGAAAACGGCGCTGCGCGCCATAGAGAAAGCCCTGTCGTACGGCTTTGACGTATCCGCCGACGCTATCTTCGCGCTTCCCCGTCAGACGCTTCGCGCGTGGCGAAACACATGCGCGCAAATTATATCCTCCGGAGTCGGCCATATCTCGGCTTATCAACTGACCGTCGAACCAGATACGCCTCTTGGCAGACTATCCGCCGACGCGCCGCTCGCCGCGCCGGACGGATACCCTTTTTATCGCTTCGCACAGTGGTATATGGAGAAAAAGGGCTTGATACAATATGAAATATCGAGCTTCGCGAAGCCCGGGCTGGAATGCCGCCACAACTTAGCGTATTGGCGCCAAGAAAACGTACTGGCTCTCGGCTCGTCCGCTTGGGGCTACATAAACCGCGCGTCAGACGGCTTTCGCTATCACAACGTAAAGACCGTATGGGAATATATAGCTCTGACGGACTCGCGTCTTCCGATTGCGGACGCCGAAATACTGACCGGAGAAAAAAGAGGCGGGGAGGCCGCTATTTTAGCTCTCAGGACAAAATGGGGCGTTGACTTCAAAAAAGAAAATTTCGCGGCGCGTTTCGGAGACGCCTTGACCGAAAAAGTGATAAGCGTTCTCGAAAACATCCCGCCGCGCTTGGTCGGCTTCGAAAGAGACGAGAGGGGAAACGTAGAGCGCGCGTGGCTCACGGCAAGCGGAATGAGAGTGGGCAACGCGATATGGGGCGAGATAGTCGAGGGGTAAAACCAAGGCGAGGCGCGACCTCGGTAAAGTCGCGCCTCGCCAATTGCGGCAATAATTGCTCGTAAATCTGTTCGTAGCCGCTTTTCAAAAAATTGTAAATTTACTCCACTATCGGGTCCATCGTCAGGGCGGGGTGACCGACTTTTTCGAGGAACTCCGCTATGACGTCCGGCTCGCTCCCGACATCCTCGTCGGCTATCTTGTCGATGAAGTCCTCGCCAAGCCCGGCCTCGACTGAACGCTTGACGAACTCGTCACGCAGATACGCCTTCAAATCCTTGGGCATCCAGCATATGCGACCTAAACCGCCGTCTCCGGCTATGAATTTCTTGCTGATGACATACTGGCGTCCGACTCCCATGAAGCCGGGGGTCTGAGCGCCGCCGCCGACAGTGCCAGCAAGCGTGGCGAACGTCATCCCACAAGGCGTCATACCGCCGTACTCGCGCGTGGTTATCATTATTCCGTTAGCCTCCGGGAAGAGAGCCAAAATAGCCTCAAAACAGCCGCAAGAGGTCATAGGTTGCTCCATGAAGCTATAGAGCGAGACTTCTTCGAGCGCCTTGTTGCTGGCCGCGTAGATGAACTCGTTCACGTTCGGATAGAAGCCCTTCACTGGGTCGGTGGGTTCTCCGCGCTCTATCGCCGAGTTTGGCCCGTTGGGGTCGATTTCGTGGCTCGCTCTCGCGTCGAGCCAATTGACAGCGCCGCAAAGCCCGATACGCTCAGGCGTGATGACGCACATGTGGCTCGGGGCGAAGCTCTGACAGAGTTTGCAAGAGTAGAACATGTCGCACTTTTCATCGGTAAGGCCGCGCATCCGCTCGTCCCGCGCCGCGTAAGTCTTCCGCGCCTCCGTTATGACCTTATCCACTTCCGCCTGATCGGTCATAATGACGACTTCCACTCTGTCGACGATGGCCGGAAAATCGACCTTCAGTTTCGCTATGGCTATCTCGCCAAGGTGATGCAGACGTAAACCGGCCCCAAACGCGGTTTTACTGACGCGAACCCATATAATGTCTCTTTGCGCGTTGTGCCAGAGGCCCTCTCCAAAGTTCACGATGTCGTGTATGCGGCGTTCAAGGACGCTTTCGAAGTCCTTCTGCATCTTCCTGCCGTATATTTTTATCATAAAGCCGAGAGGCAGTCTTCCGCCGTCTTCCACGGAGTCGATGTCAGGGCCGATAAGCGACACTTTGCCGTCCTCTATGTCGTCGGCCTCGACCATACGCACCCACTCAAACGCCGTCGTGCGCGTTCCGCCGAACTCGATGTGCATGGCTTCCTTGCGGATAGTCTCACCCTCGAACGCCGGACCCATCAGTATCGGTATATCTATGTCGAGCGTCGTTATTTTTATCCCGCGAAGCTCGAGCCCCAAGGCTATCATCTTCTTGGGATCGGGCTCGTAGAGATACCAGTCGGGAATTTCCTCTTCCTTAGTGAGCGGTTGGTCCGTTATGGTCGGGTGATTGAGGTACATTGCCCCGAACTCAGCGGCGACCCGCACGTCGTCCTGATTGCCCAGGGCCAATACGAACGCGCGGACGCGCTTCTTCTGATACTCGAGATGCTGTTCAAGCTCTCCCGCCGGTACGCCGCCGAAAGCGAGTCCGGCTCTAAGCGCGTAGTTGACGGCGTGTATGACCTGCGTGAAGTTGCCGAGCGGGAAGGCGATATAGTCCACGCCAAGGTTCATCCCCGCTTCCAAGAGCTGCTCTATGATTTCGTTGGAGAGCATTATCATAATGCCCTTGCCCTGCAAATTACGGAATATATCGACTGCGGTCTGGGTGTCCTTCGCCTTGCCTATGATGACGGCGAAGCCGGGGATGGTGAAGTCCACAAGCTGGATGCCGAAGCGTCTCAGTATCGGGTCGGTAAGGAAACCCGTCCAGGGAGCCTCGTATTTTGGGCCGTCCAAGTAGTTGCAGGCCTCTATCACCTCGGCGGCGAAGAGCGTCACCCTGCCGTTATTCCTTGCGCCCTCAAACGTATAGTCAGGGCGTAGATATTGCGTCTTCACTTTATTCAGTATGGGCACGAGCTGGTTCAGCGTTTCGACCTTCGTCCCCTCAAGCGCCGTTATGACGGGCAGGAAGTAGGCCGTCTCGGGGTAAGCCACCGCGTGATCGCGGCCGTATTCCTCTATAGCCTGGTCGAGCCTTATTTGTGCGTAACCAGCAGCCGTCACCGCGCCTTCGTAAGCTTTTTTGAACAAGTCTATCGACATTATGACAGCCTCCCTTAACCTTCCATCAAATCGGTCATTAAGTTGGTGGCCGAGCTGTAGACTTCTGCGGCCTTTTTGTGTATCCCAAGCCTCCACAAACGCTTCTCAAGGCGCTCAAGCAACTTCTGCGCGCCCTTCTCTGCGTCGGTCTCGAATATGAAATACCCGCCGAACACGTCGCGAGCGACCTGCGTCACGAGATCGAACACAAGCGGAGAGCCGTCGATGGGCGGCATGACGCCGACGTGGGTGGGTATGCCCATAGCGACCATCCATGAGCCTATGGAAACCGCCTTTTCGCTCGTCGCTTCGGGAGCCGACGCCACAAAGGGAAGATGCGGCACGGAGACGCCCATGTCGAGCGCAAGTCTGTGCCAGAGTTGCTGAATACGGCTGTTGTCGACGCAGGAACCCATGTGGAACACCAAAGGAAGTTGAATGCCCGCCGCGTCCTGTATGCGCTTTATAACTTTTTTGAGTCCGGGGCCGGCGAACTTCTCCACTCCCTCAGGGCTCATCATGCCGAACTTGGCGAAAGCTCCCGCCGAGCAGCCCGTCGAGACGAGGAACACGTCGTTCTTGGCGAGGTACTCCGCTATCTTTATGATGTCCCCGTCGTGAACCGTCTTTTGGTTGTTGCAGCCGGCGAAGGCGCAGATGCCCTTTATCTCGCCGTTTCTAATAGCGTCCGACAGTACGCTTATCGGGTTCGAAGCGTTCACCTTGCCCAAGACGTCCAAAAGCGCCTCGACGCTGAAACCGCCGATGACGTCTTTTTTGAAATTGGGGATGTGAACGAGGTCGGCTCTGCGATTTTTGAAGTTGTCTATCGCAAGGCGAATTATCTCACGGGCAGATTCTTTGGCGGTTGCGGGGTTGAACTCGATGTGGGCCGCGCCGGGGATTTTTGAAAACTTGATCGTACTTATCGTGAGGGTGTGGTAGCAGTTACAAACTTCCTGCACGCCGGGGGCTATGCACTGGACGTCGACCACCATAGCGTCGAGAACGCCCGTCATAATAGCGAGCTCCTGAGTGCCGAAGTTCGTCGCCATCGGGACGCCCCTGCGCATCAGGACTTCGTTGCCGGTGCAGCATATGCCGACTAAGTTGATACCCGAAGCGCCGATTTTTTTCGCCTCGTCCTGAAGCTCGTCGGCTATGTCGACGATCATCTCAGACAGAACGGGATTGTGTCCGTGTATCGCTATATTGACGTATTCTTTACGCAATGTGCCGAGGTTGGCGGAGGTTTTTACGGGTTCGGGCGTGCCGAACAGGATGTCGGAGAGATCCGTGGATAGGCTCATGCCTGTGAAGTCGGCGAGAGCCGCCTGTAGGCCGCCGAAAATTATGTTGACGGGGTCGGCGTCCGTGCCCATGTGCGTCTCGTGGAAAAGCTGAACCACGGCCCTATCAATGGCGGGCGGGCTGATTCTGGTCTTCTTGAACTTCTTCTTGCGCTCGTCGTCGATATTCGTGTCGAGCCACACGCAGGGCTCTTCCGTGTATTTGCCGTAATCGTTCAGAGCTAAGACGGCGACGTCTTTGGCTATGTCCACGTCCTTGCGGCCTTCCACGGCGACGCCGACTCTCTCGGCGACCTTGTGCAGTTTATCGCTGTCCTTGATGCGGTAGTCGGGAGCCTTGCCCTCGGCCGTCGCGAGCAGGGTGTGGGCTATCTCGCGTCCGTGGTCGCTGTGGGCCGAAGCGCCTCCGGCGATGGAACGGGCGACGTTGCGTGAGACTATAGTATAGTCGCGCGCTCCGCAAATCCCCATCTCGGCTCCCTTTTTTGTGGGAATCACTCGGCAGGGGCCCTGTATACATACCTTGCAACAGACGCCTGTGAGTCCGAATTTACACTGCGGCTGCTGAGCCTTGTAGCGGTCGAATTGCGTGGAAATGCCGAGACGTTCGGCAATTTCCAGCATTTCTTGAGCAGCCGGATCTATGGTGCGATATTCGCTCATAAAACACCCTCCTCTAATGAATGGTATGCCGAGCGGACTTGAACAGGTCGGCGTAAGAGTCGCAGTAAATTTCCTTGTTGAGCAGCACGCGCGCGGTGGCCGCCGCGTCCATCAGATCGGTATCGGCCGGGTTGGCTATAGCCGAGTCTAACCCCGCGCCCATCAGCAACACGAGCGCCGTGCGGTTTATCAGGTTGCGGTTCGCGCAGCGCTGAGAAACGTTGGAGAGGCCGCATGTGGTCTTGGGAGCCGGGTCGGCCATCAGTTTTACCTGACGCAGCGTCTCTAAGGCCTCGATGAAGTGATCCTGCGCCACGTTCACTGGAAGTATCAACGGGTCGATGTAGAGGCTCTCCATAGGAAGGCCAAATTCGTCGGCGGCGGCGACAAGCTCCATAGCAAGGCCGACTCGCACATCGCTGGACTTTGGAATACCGGACTCCTCGCTCATCGCGAGGCCGATAACACTCGCGTTGTATTTGATAGCCATCGGGAAGACTCTCTCTATCTTATGCCTGTCGGCGTGGCAGGAGTTTATAAGAGCCGGGTGTTTACAAAGAGCCAGACCTTCCTCGATGAGGTCATAGTTTGTGGAATCGAGGGCGAGCGGAGTGTCGACCGCGCCCTGAGCCGCCTCAATCAGAAACTTGAAAGCCTTACTGGGGTCGGTAGCGGCGGCTCCTACGTTTATATCGAGCCACGCCGCCCCCAACTGCGTCTGCTTTACCGCCCAAGCAGCTATAGGTTCCGGGTTGCCGTCGATTATCGCCTGCTTGATGTCGGTGAACATGCCGTTGATGCGCTCGCCAATGATCTCCATATTATTTCATCTCCTTATAAGATTTTTACGCGGCCGTCACAGGCTGAGAAAGCGCCTCGATTTGAGCCTTTGCGATGTTGATGGCGTCTGGATGGCGCATAACCAATATGTCAATCCCCGCCTGAAGTAGCGATGTGGCCGTTATGGTCTCCCACAGGACGCCGCGCTCCGCTTCACTGCCCCATTTTGGGAAATCCGCCTCGTGGGCTTGGGCCTCTTTGGCTTTCCACGCTTCGTTACCTATGAAGCCTATTACGGGCATGGCAAGCATCTTGTCGCCCTGGAGCGAACCGATACGCCCGCGCTCCATGACGGAGTAAGAATACTCAAGTCCGTAGCCGAGGCCGCCTATAGACGGGTCGATGACGACGCGGTTCATCGGCATGTTCATCTCGCTTATCATGATGTTTATCTGCTTGCATATATTGATGTCGAGGGGGGAGCTGGATATCAGGGTGTGCTTATGCACCATGCAGGCGGCGGTAACGGTGGCGTAGTTCTCCTGACCGGCCAACCCAAGCAGCAGGTTTTCTCCAGCGAACGCCTCGGCGACCTTGGAGATAACGCCCTTGTCTATCTCGTCGACGCCGCACCCCTGCACCGCGACGGGACACGGAACGGCTTTCAGAACGGAGCGCACAGTCTCGACGCACTCATCCGCGCTACGTCCGCCGTTGTCCGGGTCGGCGGAGAGCAGTTTTATGTAGACCATATCAGCGCCGCTGTCGACGGCCTTTTTAGCCCAGGCGGCCGGGTCGCTCAGGACGCCGCCCCAGGCTTTCTTCAACTCGTCGGGCCATGTCGTAGGCTCGACGTCCAATATCTCGGCGGCTATCACCGAGCGGTGCGGGTCAGCGCCCTCGTAGTTCTGAAAGGGCAGGGAGTTCTGCCCCCCTATTGTCAGCGTGTAACCCCTCGTGCCTCCGTTTTCCTGAGTGGCCCCAAGAACGACGGTGGAAATTGAGCCTGAGCTTTTCTCGGTTAAATACGGCATTATTAGTTTCCCCCCAAGGTTTCGTTTAATATCTTTGTCGTGGCGACCACGCTTGGCGCGTCGCTTGGAAGTTCGTAAAGCGCGCGGCCCGCGAGTTCGTACTTAGTTATAGTTTCATCGTTAGGAACCACGCCCGCCAAGGGCAGACCGACCAGCTTCAGTTCGTCCCCCAGCGTTTCGATGTCGCCCTCCTGAGCGCGCGTCAGGACGAAATAGATGTTCTTCACCGGAACGCCGAGGTCTTTCGTCAGGACTTTTATCCGGGCGGCGCTCCGCACTGAACGGCGGGAAGTGTCGCTCAGGATAAAAAGCGCGTCGAGATGTTCCGTCGTCGTGCCGCGGCTTATGTGCTCCATGCCGGCCTCGTTGTCCATAACCACGGTCTGATAATTTTTCTCGAGTTTGGTGAGGTGTTTTTTCAGGACGTTGTTCGGAAAGCAGTAGCACCCCGGCCCCTGAGGCCCGCCCATCGCCAAAAGGTCGAAATTCTTGGTCTCGGTGAGCGCGGAGCTTAGTTTATAGCTGATAAACTCGTCCTGGCTCATGCTGACCGGAATACCGTCTATCTCCTTGGTCAGAGATATAATCTCCGATATTGTCTCCTCTATCTCCCCGACGCCGAGCGCCTCCGAGAGGTTGGAGTTAGGGTCGGCGTCGACGGCCAAGATAGGCGTCCTCTTGTTTTCGATGAGCCATCGAATCAGGAGCGAGCAAAACGAGGTTTTTCCGACGCCGCCCTTTCCGGCGACCGCTATGGTAAATGTTGCCATTTTATACTCCTCCGAAAAAATCCAATTCCGTATGCGGTAAAAAAGAGGCCAATGTAAACTCCTCCATAAACTGATTTCCTACGCTTAATTCTAAGTTTATTATCGCGCCGCTCGTGGCCTCCGGGGTGACAGTTCGGTCGTTCAATACCCGCAGAGCGCCGGCTAAGGACGTATTGCCTTCGTAGCTGAACGATTCGGCGCTCAGGGGCGGAAGCATTCCGATACTCGTCGCCCCGCCGATATTGAGGCTTCGTCCGAATCCTCCTGAGACAAAAATATGGTTTATGTCTTGGAGCTTCATCTCCATATTGTTGACCAACACCCTCATCCCGGCGTAAATAGCGGCTTTCGCTCTGATGAGGTTCAAAACGTCGTCCTGGGTCATCGCCACGCCGGGCGCTATCCAAAACTCTTTTTCCTCGGTCGTGAATCTGCCTGAACGGTCGATTACGCCCTTTTGAAGCAAAGCCGACAGAAGCGATATAAGCCCTGAACCGCAGAGCGACTTCGCTTCCGCGCCGGAACCGCCTATGACATCGTATGTAATTTGCCCATTTTCATAGCGCACGTCGTCTATGGCTCCCTGAACGGCGCGAGACCCGTGGCTTATCCCCGAACCCTCGAACGCCGGCCCCGCCGAACAGGAACAGGCCATCATAAACCCCTTGCCAGCCAACACCATCTCTCCGTTGGTGCCGACGTCCACAAACAGATTGAGACCCGGGCGCGACGCCAAATCCAGTGCTATAACTCCGGCCGTGATGTCGCCGCCGACATAAGAAGAAACAGCCGGCAATATGACGACGCGGCCGTGCGGCAGTATCGGCAAATCAAGCTCGCGGGGCGACAGAGTAGGAAATTCACAAGCGACAGGGACGTAAGGCTCGCGTCTCAGATAATCGGTAGGCAGGTTCAAGAAAAAGTGCG
>BNVG01000003.1 GCA_025997935.1 Synergistales bacterium
GACAGCCAGCGTCTCATAGCTCTTACGGCGTCATTGCTGAAAAACGCGTACCTTCAGCAAAATTCGTTCAGCGACGACTCGTTCTGCCCGCCCGAAAAGGGCGTCACGATAATGAAGATGATCTTAGATTTTCACAATCAGGCCAAAAAGTTGGTTTCGGAAGGGTGTCCGCTCTCTTTGATACGCAAGATGAACGAACTTGTAGAGCTTACTCACGTCCGCGAGCTGTCGGCGGACAACAAGAGCGGATTCGAAGCTCTGTCCAAGAGGCTCAGAGAACGTCTTGCCAAAATCGGCAACGAGCGTTTAGCGAGCGCGGACGGGCAAGACGGGGAGGTGGCGTAAATGGCATTGGTCGAATATGCGGGCATGGAGAAGATAAACGGCCCCATAGTTATGTTGAAGGGTATTTCGGGTATAGGCTACGACGAGGTCGTGGAGGTTATCCCCGACAGCCAAGACCCTCAAAATGCCAAACCGCGCTTGGGGCGCGCCATAATGATAAGCGACGACGCTATAATGGTGCAGGTTTTTGCCGGCACCGAGGGGCTTGTCCCGGCGGTATCGTCCGCGCGCTTCTTGGGTCATCCTCTTGAGATAACGTTATCGCCCTCTATTTTAGGTCGCGTGTTTGACGGCTTGGGGCGTCCCTTAGACGGCAACGGCCCTGTTTACAGCGATATAAAGCGCAACATCAACGGTTCGCCCATGAACCCGATGGCGCGGGTCTATCCGCGGGACTTTATCAACACGGGCTTTTCCTCCATAGATGTCTTAATGACGCTTATACGCGGGCAGAAACTGCCGATTTTCTCGGGCAACGGCTTGCCTCACAACCAACTCGCCATACAGATAGCGTCTCAGGCGCGCCTTATGGGCAACGAGAACTTCGCCGTGGTTTTCGCGGGCGTCGGCATCAAGCATGACGACGCGGCGGCCTTCACCTCGGCCCTCTCCTCTCGCGGGGCAAACCTCGTACTATTCCAAAACTTGGCGGACGACCCGGTTATAGAGCGCATAGCCACGCCGCGTTACGCTTTGACGGCGGCGGAGTATCTGGCTTTTGACCTGGGTATGCACGTGCTTGTCATCATTACGGATATAACGAGCTACTGCGAGGCGTTGCGGGAGCTATCCGTCAGTCGCGGCGAAATCCCGAGCCGCAAGGGCTATCCCTCGTATCTTTACAGCGATTTGGCCTCTCTTTACGAGCGCGCGGGCGTTTTGAAGGACAAAAAGGGAAGCATTACGTTTTTGCCAATTCTGACCATGCCCAACGACGACATCACAAACCCCGTACCCGACCAGACGGGCTTTATCACAGAGGGGCAGATAGTCCTCTCGCGCGAAATAGACGCGCGCGGAGTCTACCCGCCGATAGACCCCCTGCCAAGCCTGTCGCGCCTTATGAAGGACGGTATAGGTAAGGGCTACACGCGGGAAGACCATCCAAGCGTGTCGAGTCAGCTCTTTGCCTGTTACAGCCGCGTGCAGGAGGTCAAGGCGCTGGCCGAAGTCGTCGGCTCGGACGAGCTCGGGGACGACGACAAAGCCTACTTGGCGTTTGGCGAGAAGTTCGAGAAAACTTACGTAAATCAAGCCAAAGACGAGAACCGCGACATAGCGCAATCTCTCGATATGTCATGGCGGCTGTTGGCGTCTTTGCCTGCAAGCGCGTTGACACGCATATCTATGGAAGATATGGAAAAATACATCAAGCCAAATCAGAGCCCTGAAACGCAAATTGGCGGCATGAACAAAGCCGCGCCGGCGTGATTACCCCCAACGAGACCCAAGCAAAAAGCTCGCTTTACGCGGGCTTTTTGCTTATCAATCTTTCAAATCAGAGTAAAAAATTCAGAGTAAAAAATCATAGACTCTTCGTAAAACCCGCTCCAAAACAAAAGCGCCGTCAGAGCCAGCATTAAAATCGCGGACAAGAATAATTTTGTAAACAATCTGTGGTTGTCCGTATCAGTGGAGGCCGAGGCCATTCCAAGCGCACCCATATCCATCATGATTTGGCGAGTGCCTTCAGTCTGCACAGAAACTTCCTGGCCACAGGTCAGATGTTGCCGGATTAAAACAAAAAAAAGGGCGGCCACTTGCCGCCCCTACACTCTAATCCCCGCTTACCAGCTTATCTTCGCTTATCTTTATCTCGCTCACCGCTTCCGTGACCGGCAGAACTTCTTGCTCCCGCGACGGGAAGAGCGAGTTGTCGAGGATGACGATTTTCGCGCGGCTGAGCAAACCTTGACTAAACGCGTTTATGGCCTCGCGCCCTTTTTGCTGCTGCAAAAGCGTACGTATATCCGCGCTGACCTCGTCGTAAGGCGCGACTTTCTCCTCCACTCTTTCGGTCTTGATCCCAACGGAAAAATCATCGCTCAGCATCTCGAAGATTTGGCTGACCGCACCCACCTCATCGGAACTCATGGGAGATAGGTAGCCGTCAAACGCAGAATCGCTGACAAACACGGGCTCACTCGTAACGTCTTTGACTTTGAGTGTGTTTACCGCATCGCCAGAAGTGGCTTCAAGCCAAATTTCTCCGTCTAAAAGCGCGTTTCTGACCTTCTCGGCCTCGTCTTTAGAGGCGAACGTGGCAAGGTTGACCATAAAACCGGACGGCTGCTTGAAGAAAAAATCTTTCATCGCGTCGTAAAAATTCACAGCCTCGTCTTCACTGACCACGACCTCTCCGATACTGGCCTCAACCCATCTCTGGCTGGCCATCTGCTGAGCGATGTTCTTTTTGTAATCTTCTTGTTTTATGCCGCTCCGCTCGAGATATTGATAAAAAGCCTCTCTCGTGGGGAACATCTGATCGGCGTAGTTTTTCATGGCCTGCTCGGCCTCGGCGTCCGATACTGTTATGCCGCTGTCTCTGACCTCCTGTGCCATTTGCTGTTCCATCGCGTGCTGGCTAAGCGTAGCCTCATAAATAGCCGGCATATCCACGCTCGTCAGAGAGCGAAGCCCGGCCTGTTCTACATATTGCGCCACTTCCTGTTCAAGGGTCGAGCGCATAAGTCTTGTACCGTTGATCTCGGCCACGACGTAATCCTCGAGCCGCCCGTCTGCGTTTCTCGCGCCGCGTCCCGAAGACCCGGAGTCATACATCAGGAACGTCGACAACAAAAATGCCAGCACGATTATGAGCATCACCCAACGCATGTGTGTTCTCAGCTTACTCATCAAAACAATCATCTTCCCTCTTGATTAAAAATTTCATAACTTTCATAACATTTTATTATGTCGTCAATGTGCTTTATGTCTCACAAGGCAAAATTTTAACACATACAAGCCTAAACAGAGATTATTTTAATTTTTTTCGCGAATTTATTTTTTAAGTTTATGTATAATAAACAAACTTGATATATTCACGCATAAATCAGCCGAGAAGAGATGTAAAATGAAAAAATGATTATCTCACATTTCGCTATCGAAGCCTTCGAGACTTTGCGCGGCGTCAGCGCCTCTCTCGCGCCGCGCGTCTCCCTTGTATCGGGCGACGGCGAGAGCGACGGAAGGGCCTTTGCGAGCTTCATAAAATGTTTCCTGAACGGATGCCATTTCTCGGGTACGGCGTCGGGGAGCGTTACGTTTCGCGCGCTTTCGGGGCGTGAAACAAAATATGACGTTGCCCAAAATCTACAGGATCAAATCAATCGGGCCAATCAAACTGATGGCGAAGATATTGGCGCTCGCCGCCGCCGTCTTTGCAACCTTGAGATTTTTTTGCAGGCCAGACCTTTGTGCGTGGAGGCTCAGGAGATTGAAAATGTGCTGTCATCCACAAAATACGCGCCTCTGCCGAAAGACAGCTTAAAAGATCTGGAAACTTGTCTGGACACCGCCGCTGATATTCGCTTTCGTATAGGCGACGTTATGTCCAGACGTCGTGAGGCGGAGTCCCTCAGACGCTCGCTTGAGGGAAATCTCTTGGTTCTGCTACCGGAAAACCGCGATAGTCTTGAGAACCTGAAAGCCGAGACGGACAAGCTGAAAAACGCCGAAGCCGAAAATATCCTTCTTTCAAATGAGATAAACGATAAAGAAAAAATACTCAGTCACGACTTACGCAACATAGCGCCCGACTGGACGGAGGAGGGCATAGCGGCTCTCGACCTCTCTCTCGACGTGGAGCGAAGCGCCGCAAAATTTCAGGAGACCCGACAAACTCTGAACCAGAGCATATCCGATATATCTCACAAACTGAACATAGAGGAGTCCGCTTTCAACGCCCTGCAGTCCCGCATGGATTCAATATTATCTCACATAAAAGAAGAAGAAGAGAAAACACCCGACGAGCGAGGGGCCTATTTTCAGGAGCGCCGCGATCGTCTTGCCGCTATACGCGCGCGCTTGCGTCAGGCCGAATCGCTGTCATGGGAAAATCGCGCCGATAAAATGTACAGCGACGCCCTCGAGGAGGAAATAAATAAAGACTATGACCCCCCCATTCCAAGAAAGGTTTATCTTTCGACGGTTTTGTTGATTATATTGATTCTTTTTTCAGGGGCTGGGGTGACATTGAATATCATAGAGCCGTCTATTTCGCCATACGGTATTTACCTGTCGCTTTTTTTCGCGCTCCTCGCGGCTTTTCCCATAATTGATATTCTTGTCATCGGGCGCGAAAACAATAGGGCAGAGAAGCAGTGGGACGCGCATTACATCCGCAGAAACAGCGTTATAGATAAAATCGGCGAGCGCATCAAAGAAAAAAGGCACAACATACATGATATAGCAATATCGGTAGAGCAAATGTCAAAAGAACTGAATATTACGCCCCCTTCATCATTAGAAGACATTGACGCTCTCATCGAGAATTTTCTGCGCGAGGAGAGTTCGGTTTATCGTATTGAGGACTGGAAAAAAGACGCGGACGAGACAGCTATTCTAATTGAAGAATCATCAAAGCGAAACTCGGAGCTTCAAAAAGAGCATAACATCCTGGCCAAAGACCTCGAAAAAAACGCCGCTGCCTGGCAGGACTGGCTTAAATCAAACAATTTCAGCAAAGAATTGACAATGACCATTTTCGCCTCTTTCCTGTCCGTGGCGCGCAAGGCGCAGGAAAACTACATGATCCTGAAAGAGCTCAGAGACAGGGTGGCGCGCCATTGGAAGCTCGAGCAGGAAATAGACGCTAAATTTCGAGTGCTCAGCGGAAGAATGGGCGTGGATTTGAACAGAAAAAACATTTTTTCCGCTCTTGATTCCCTAAGCGAGGGGTTAGAGTTGAAAAACAAACTCGACGCCTCGGTAAGCGCCTGCAAAATGCTTGACGAGACGCGCGTAGAGCTCGAAAAAGATCTGCTGGGCGTGACAAATAAAATTCAAGGCATATATGAACGCGCCGGGGTAAAAAACGAAGCGGCGTTTCGCGTTCTCGTCAAAAACTGCGAAAAGCGGTACGGCGCGGAAGAACGTCTCGCGGAGTTAAGGCCGCTTTTTTCCGGGCTTCTCAGCAGGATAAGCACGGATAATCAGATGATGCCCGTAGCTTCTCTGAGGGCAAAAACCGAGCCTATGACTTTGATTCAGGCGCATTTTTCAGGAGAAGACATGGCGCGCAGCGCGGAAAGCGTCATGAATGAAATCGAGTCCTTGCACACGTCCATAGCAAGTCACGAGAAGTTTGGCGTGAGCGCGTTCGAGCCTTTGCCTATTGTGTTGGAAGCCGACGGCCTGAACTACGAAAACGCGGGAGAGGGCGCGTTGGCTGAGATAGCCAAAACTTTATGGCGGCTGTCGGAAAATACTCAAATAATAATTGTCGCGCCCGACGAGGCCGTGACTTCAATTTTTATGTCCGCTTTTCAGTCCGCTCTGGCCGCTTGCGGCGATGATGAAGAGGGATTCGAGTTGATTAAACTAAGGGCATGACTTTCAATTTGAAGTATTCCTTTTTTGTCGTTATGGTGATACACTTTATGCAGTTAATTCAGAAGTAAAATCAAGCGGTAAAATAAAAAGGAGGTACATGTTTCATGAGACGTTTTTTGGTTATGTTGTTGATGTTCGCAGTCCTTGTTTCGTGCGTAGGCTCGGCTGAAGCCGCTAAGTGGCGTATAGCCCTGAGCAACGATTATGCCGGTAACTCCTGGCGGCAGACTATGATCAAGGAATTTGAGGCCGCCGCCAAGATAGCCATCGAGAAGGGGCTGATCGAAGAGGCGAAAGTTTTCACAACAAACGAAAGCTCTGCGGCTGAACAGGCGGCTCAGATTCAGAACCTGATCCTTGAGGGATATGACGCCATAATTCTCAACGCGGCCTCCCCGACGGCTCTCAACGCCGCCGTTAAAAAGGCCATAGACGCCGGTATAATCGTTGTCGCGTTTGACAACGCCATCACGGAGGAGAGCGCGTATCGCCTGATAACCGACTTCACCTATTCCGGCGCGACTCAGGTGGACTTCGTGGCTCAAAGGTTCCCCGAAGGCGCCAATGTTTTGGAAATTCGCGGACTTTCCGGCACGTACGTAGATGAGACAATCCATAAGGCCATCCGCGACACTATCGCGAAGTATCCTAAGCTTAAGATAGTCGGCGAGGTTTACGGCAACTGGACAGGTTCCATAGCCCAGAAGGAAGTCGCCGGTATCCTTCCATCTCTGCCAGAGGTTCAGGTTGTTGTAACGCAGGGCGGCGACGGTTACGGCGCGGTGAAGGCATTCGAGGCGGCAGGGCGCCCCGTTCCGCTTGTTATAATGGGACATCGCTATGACGAGCTTGAGGAGTGGAAGAACCTTCTGGCCAAGAACCCGGCTTACGACACTATGTCGATAACGGTTTCCCCAAGCGTTTCGCAGGTCGCGTTTTGGATTGGCGTCGAGGCCTTGAACGGCAACCAATTCCCTAAGACCATAAATATGCCCCCGCTTTCCATTTACAAAGACAGACTTGACTTCTTCCTTGAGCGCACAGAGAAAGGCGGAGTGGCCTTCGTCGACTACCCGCATGAGTGGGTGCAGGAATTAATTGAGAACGCAAAGGCCGGTAAACCGGCTCCGGCTGACCCTAAATAAACCCTTACAAATATCTGTCACCCCTACAGAGACGTTGCATGCAACGTCTCTGTATATTATATACGAGGTGATTTTGTGAAAAATATAATAGAGCTCAAAGATATAGACAGGTTTTTTATGCAGTCTCAGGCCCTCGACAAGGTCAGCCTGAAAATCGACGAAGGCGAAATTATTGGTATTGTAGGGCATAACGGCGCCGGAAAATCGACGTTGGTCAATATTATAACCGGCACTTATCCGCAGACTTCGGGAGAGCTTCTTATAGACGGGGAAACATGCGCTAATTACGACGTGTTTGAGGCTAATAAAAAGGGTATCAGGACGGTGTTTCAGGAACTGAGCCTATGCCCGAATCTCTCTGTTGTGGAAAATCTGCGGGTCTTTCACCCTACCATCTCCGGCGTACGCTGGCGAGCCCGCGCGGCCGCCTTGGCGCTGGGCGTTCTGGATTCTATTTTCCCGGGGCATGGAATATCTCCGTTCGCCAATGTGGGGGACCTGACGCTCGGGCAAAGACAGACGTTCGAAATAGCCAAGGCTTTCATAGTTACCGACGCGCCTTCACGCCTTATTATTTTGGACGAGCCGACAAGCGCTCTCGATCCGAAAATGGCTCGTCATTTGACAGATTACCTTAAACTTTCCAAAGATCCCAAAATCAGCTGCATCTATATTTCGCATATTCTGGATGAAGTATTGACCTGTACCGACCGTGTGGTCGTCATGAAGAACGGCAGGATAGTCAGCATTTTACCGTCCTCCAGCGCTGACAAGCAGCAAATTTTGGAGCAGATGGGAAGCTCTAAGGTCGGCGCTAAAAAACTTTCATATTCGCGCGTCCCTGCCAAAGACGATTCGACGTCCAGCGATTTTGTCGTGAAACCTCGTCACGGAGACGAGGCGGCCTGCGTAACGGTGCTCAGGGGAGAGGTTGTAGGCTTGGCGGGCTTAGCCGGGCATGGACAGACATCCTTGCTTATGGAGTTGTATGATTACAAACACAGCAAGAACTATATCATAGAAGGGCCTGCTACCTTTATAGCGGGAGATCGTACAAACGACGGGATTTTTCCGGTTTGGAGCATTGTAAAAAATATGACCACGCAGACCTGGGATAAAATACGGGCGTTTCTGCTTATCAACCCCCAACAGGAAAAACAGGTCGCGGAAAAATGGCAAGGCATTATCAACATAAAGACCGAATCGGTTGAAAACAATATACTTAGCCTGAGCGGAGGCAACCAGCAAAAAATTTTGTTCGCGAGGTGTCTTGAATCTTCCTCCGCCTTAGTGCTTATGGACGATCCCACGCGAGGCGTGGACGTCGAGACCAAAGATGAAATTTATCGCATTATCATCGAGGCCAAGGCTAAAAATCGTAGCTTTGTCTGGTACACTACTGAAATGGGCGAGATAGAATACTGTGATTCCGTCTACGTCTTCAAAGCCGGAAAGGTTGTGGCGAAATTGACCGGCGATAAAATCACCGAAGAGGAAATACTCAGAAGTTCTTTTTGAATTATAATTCTCTCAGTAGGGGCGGTCGAGGGTATATCGCCCCCGCATTAGGAGTGACGTTGATGTTAAAGAAAAATATTTTGCCTTGGTGTTCAATTCTGCTTGTTTTGATACCCATAGCTATTTTGCGCCCGCGCGTAATGAGCTACGCCGGGCTTCAGTTGCTTTTGAACATGGCTATGCCACTCACTCTGGCCACAATAGCTCAGATGTTTGCAATGGCTATAGGCGAAACCGATTTTTCTATAGGCAACTTAGTGGGGCTTGTTACATGTATAGCGGGCGTAATTCTTTCTAAAAACGAGTTTCTTGGGACAGTCGCTCTTTTGTCGTTGGTTTTGATTTATATGTTTGTCGGAGCTATGATATATCTGAAAAAGCTACCGTCCATCATTGTCACCATCGGTCTGTCTTTCGTCTGGACGGGCATAGCCACCACGTTGCAGCCCGCTCCCGGTGGAAATATCCCAGCCTTTATAGTAAATATGTTCGAGTGGAAAACGCCGTTTGTTCCGTTTCCTATTATTTTTATGAGCGCTCTTGCGTTAATAGTGTATTTAATTGTGTTCAGGAGCAATTTCGGTATTTTGATAAGGGGTGTGGGAGGCAATCCCAAGGCTATATTGCAGGCCGGACATTCCTGCTTTAAGGTTTACGTCTTTGTTTTTGGATTGGTCGGGTTGTTTAGCATACTGTCGGGCCTCGCTCTCGCCGGCGTAACCACAAGCGCGGACGCTAATATGGCCAGGAATTATACATTGTTCAGCGTTGCCGGGGTGGTGATAGGCGGAGGCAGTTTTTCGGGCGGCAAAGTCTCGTCTCTCGGAGCCGTTCTGGGGGCTTGCACCATGACATTGGTCGGCACCTTGCTGACGTTTATGAAAATACGTCCTGACTGGCAAATAGGCGCGCAGGGATTTATTATCTTAGTTGTGCTTCTTATCAGCAGACTCTTAAAGAACAGCGGGAAAATCAATTATGTATGAGCAGACATCTATCATGGGCGGGCTTTTGAGCCTGCTTAAACAAAAAAAGGTTTGGCCTTACATAGCGGCTGTCGTCGTCTACGTAGCCATTGAGAGGGTGTCATCCGCCGCCACGGCTACTTTGGCGGCGTCTATGAGTTTCGCGTCGTTTTTTATCTTGGTCGGAATCGGACAAATGCTGGTTATAACTACGGGCCCCGGCAACATAGACCTTTCCATACCGTACACGATAGCTCTTTCGGGCTTGATAGCGATGAAGACGATGAATGAAGTCGACTCCAATATTTTTATCGGCCTTCTCGCGGGGATAGCGGCGGGAGCCGTCATCGGAGCCATGAACTACCTTTTGATTCGTCTGATTCTCATGCCTCCCATGATCGCCACTCTCGCGTCGAGCTTCATAGTACGCACCCTTTCCATAGTTTGGTTCAGAGGTTTGCAAATCAAACCGCCGCGCGCCCTTTCAGCGCTTGTCAACGTTAAAATCGCCGGATTTCCGCTGATTTTTATATTTGCCATTCTCGTAGCCGTGATAATGGCGGCGATACTTTCGCGTAGCCGCTACGGGCGCTCGATACACGCGATAGGGCAAAATATCAAGGCGGCCTGGCTCAGCAATATCAACGTCATGAGGGTCAAGTTCCTGACTTATATGCTATGCGGCGTTTTCGCCGCCGTGACGGGCGTGCTTCTGGCCGGTTTTATAGGCGGAGCTACATTGGACATGGGGGACGAGTACATGATGTACTCTATCGCCGTGGTTGTATTGGGTGGGAGCAGTATTGCCGGGGGAGACTCGAATGTATCGGGAATTGTGGGGGCGTCGCTTTTTTTGTATCTCGTAGTCAATTTTTTGAATATAATGGGTCTGGGGATAAGTCTGCGCAATATAATAACCGGCCTGATAATCATTGCCATAATCTTCGCGGGCGGGGATAGCGTATTTATCTCGAAAAAACGATAAAACTGTTGTGCTGAAAGGGGCTTCTCATGTTTTGCAAACTTACGCGTAAAACCGTTTCGGTGATTTTGCTCGTCGTTTTATCGCTATTTGCGCTACCTGCAAGCGCCGGCGCGGTAAGCACCGCGGGAGCGCGTGACCATCCGCTTTTCAAGAGGCCGAATGGTTATAGGATAGTCGACTATTTTTCGGGCGACCGCGCCGTTACTGTTTCTCTGGAGAACAGAGACGTAAATCTCTCGGGGCGGTTGACTGAGATTTTCTATTACACAAAAAGCAAGCCGTTATCCGCGTCAGCTCTGGGACATCGCTTTTTGGCCGCTTTGCGCGACGCCGGCGGCGAGGTCGTTTTTGAGGAAAACCTGTCGCTGGGCGGAAGGCGTGTGGTCGGAAAACTGAACCGGGCCGGACGAGAGGTTTGGGTGGCCCAGGACGTCACAGGGCTTCGAGAGTATAAATTATCTGTTATTGAAACCAGAAACCCAGGTAATGGCCTTACTTCGCGCGACATTCCCGTGCGTGAATTAGAGATAGAGGCCGAGGTCCTGGAACTTCTTTACACGGTCGACCGCGTGGGCAAGTTGGAGTTTCCAGCCAAATTCAAAGGAAGCGTTCTTCAGAGCGGTTACGAGAGCGATTTCAAGAAATTTGCCATGCTCTTGGATAAAGACGCGTCCTTAGTATTTCGCGTTGATACTTACACCAACCCAACTTTGAAACCGGCTGAACAGAGGCCGCTTTTGCGTGAGCGCACGGGCACCCTTATCGAGGCAATGGTTAAATGCGGCGCGGACAGGGCGCGCCTTAAAGACGGAACCGAATCCGGGTTAGGGGTTCCGCAGGAAGATGTACCTAAAGAGACGCCCCCGAGCGGCGTGAGGCTCACGCTCATAAAGCCCTCCGCTATGGATGATTCTTTCAGCGTTCAGCCCAGAAGTTCAGCGAAGTAGCAAAAGGAGTAATAAAAACACGGACACGATGGAAAGTAATACTATACAGGACGACATATCAAATTTCAGGCGTATCTTCCAACAAGACGCGCCTGATAGTGTTATGGAAATAGATTTCAAGACGGGGCGAATTTACTGCTCCGATTCTCTTCTGCGGCTTTTTTGCCTTAGCGATGAAACCATGCCGCATACGGTTGAGCAGTTGCTTGAGCTGTATCACCCGGACGACTACACCAAAAGTTTAGAATTTTTAAGTCTTTTGAAAGATAGAAAATTTTTTTCTTTAGAACGCAGGCTCTACTGTGGAGACGGGCTTTATCGTTGGTTTCGCCTCAATGCTTTTTGCGCGCCCGACAGGCTTGTCGGCGCGGAGACCGACATAAGCATAGACAGGAGCGGAGAAGAAGAAAGAGATAGACAAGCGGCCGACATGCTCGAAAGTCTGGGCGACGCAAGAAAAAACTCCAATCTTTTAGAAAAACGCGTAGCGTCGTTATCTGACAAGTTAGCCGTTCTTGAAGCTGAAAAAACAGAAATTGCGACACGGTTTGCCGAAGAAGAAAAAAAACGGCTCGCCGAAGAATCGAGGAGGGCGGGCGAGGAGACTTTACGGCGAGCCGAAGAGCGCAAAAGGATAGAGGAAGAAAACGCCAGAACGGCCGCCGACAAAGCGCAACGCGAGGAGACGGGCGCGCGTATGGAAGCGTTGTCGCAAAACGGGCGCCTCCTCAAAAAAATGCTCGACGCCGCCTCCGACATGTTGTTTTATCGCGACGGATACGGTCGGGTAACGCTTTGCAACGCGGCTTTCACAAACGCCCTTACGCTCAACCCTGATCTCGCCGGCTGGGCCGCCGATTGCTCCGAGGAAGGAGGCGGGCGTTTTATCTCAGACGCTCACGGGAGACGACATCCCATAAGCGCGCGTATATATCCGGTGTCGGGGTCGGCTGAAACGCGAGAATACATCGCGGCGGTCTCCGACATGATGGAAACCGCTGAATTAGAGGAAGAAAACGCGCGCCTCCGTACGCTTCTCGGCAAACACGCAGCGCCTCGGTTCAATATTGAGCCCGACGAGAGCCAGGCCGAGCCCGTCGCAAAAACTCACGAAAATTTGTCGACCGTTGTCGTCGCCGCCATGCGCGACGCGCGCGAAGCCATGTCGCGGGTAGCGGAGCTTTTCCCGACGCGCGTAAAACAAATAGAGTCTTTCATCGATTATGCTGATAACGCGGAACTGGAAGTCGGCGTTATCGGCATCACCAGTAGCGGAAAATCCACGCTGATAAACGCGCTTATGGGCGAGCGTCTCCTGCCGGAGGAAACCAGAGCCACCACCAATCTGGCCATACGCTGCCGTAAGGGTTCAGAGCGAAGCGTCACCGTAATAATGAAAGACGGGACGCAATGTAACCGCGCCGGTTTGGAGCTTACGCCGCTCTGGATGGAAAACCTGTCATCCGAAAGACTGAACCCGGCGAACGAAAAAAACGTGGCGCTGCTGGAGTGGTCAAGCCCGGGGGCGGCTCTGCCGGAGGGGCTGAGCCTTGTTGATACGCCTGGCCTCGACGCTCTCGATTTCCCGGAACATTCCGAGTTGCTACTGCGGCAGATTTTGCCGACCCTCGATATAGCTCTCTATGTGACATCTATCCGCAACCGCATGAAAACAGCCGATATTGAGGTTTTGAACTCCGTGACCGAGCAGAATCAGAGGGTCGTTTTTTTGCTTTCTCAAATAGACCTCGAGCGTGACGACATGGAGGGCGGACGCGTGATATTCTCGCGCGTTCAGAAGCTCGCGGCCTACATCAAAGAAATTTTCGAGGATATAACTGGGATAAACGGAAAAATATCCGCGCCTCCGATAGTGATTCCAATCTCGTCAAAGCTGGCAGCGGAGCATTTTTACGACAGAAACTCACCTGAGTGGAGCGCGTCTAATTTTGGTTTGCTTATAAAACAACTGCGAGATTTGAAAGAGAATTTAGACATGCGCAGAAACGAAGTCCGCGCAAGACGCGCGGGCGTTATCCTGTCGCGAACGGTTTCAGACATAAAAATTGCGATTGCCGGACTCGGCTCGGGGGAGGAGGAGTTCGACCGCCCTTCCAACCGCCTTGACGAGCTACGCGACGCATCTCGCTGGACCGGTGCGGAAGTGTCAGCCGTACGCAACGAATGGAGAGAGCTCTTAGAGATGGATACCCATATAAAGAATCTCGCCTCTGACCTTGCGGCCGCCAACACCGTGAAGGGCGTCAAAGACCGTTACGAGCGATGGAGCGCCGACTTATTCGCTCTCACGGAGCGAATGACCGCGCGCATGGACAGGGCCGTTCGTTCGTGCCGCGATATTTTGTTGAAACACTCCATAACGCCCGGAGATTTGGGAGAGTCGAATTTGTCGGGCGCTCGGGCTATAGCTCCGTTTCATCGTTACGTTCAGCACAGGGCGCAGGAACGGCAGGTCAGGGGATGGTTTGAAGGCGTTCATTTTTGGCCGCAGTATCAGACGTTTTTCAGACAGGACGTCGATCGCGGGAGTCTCTTGATGAGCGCCCGCGAGATCCTCACAGAGCGTCTTCGCGTTTTGAACAACCATCTTTCCTGGTGGGAAAAGAACATGAGAGATAACTTTTGCGAGCCGCTTTACGAAGAGCTTTCGAGGGAAGAAGCCGCCTCGTCCGACGCGACCGCCGCAGCCCGGACACGCGAGAATCAGAGAAAAGATTCTCTGATTCGGACGCTCGACGAGGTGCGGCGCGCTGAACGCGAGATAAAAAACAGTACGCCGCGTGATTTTGAAGACCCGCCGGACTGCCCGCCTCTCGGCTCGGAAATAGACCTTGGGCACAACTTGGATACAGACGAAGACGGCGAGCGCGCCGCGCTTATGACGCCTATATTGGCTGTATTCAAAGAGCAGGAGATTCAGTCACGCTTTTTGTCGTTAGACTCTCTGAAATCTCTGAAAAAAAGCAAGCGCGTTGTTTTGCTGGGGCTCAGGCGGCACGATTCCCTGAGGCTTTTGTCAAGATTGGCGCACGACGCGGCTTTTTTTGATTTTAATTCCACGGAAGACGCGCATAGCGAGAGAAACTGGCTTTTTTGCGGGTCGACGCCTCCGGCTCTGCCCCATGTAAGAGTCAACGCGCCCGATACGCTTTTGCGGGAAATGGAAGTCTTAGTGGCTCCCGGAGACACTCTGTGTTCCGACACTGTGGACTGGAACGATTTGTTTGCCGAATACCTGCCGGTGATCCATTTGGATATAGCCCGTATAGATTCGGGGCTCTCAGACCTTGCGCGCGCGCCTTACGCAAAGGCATTGCCGAACGCCTTCAGCTGGGTTGCGGCTTCAGGCCAGGGTGCTCTTTTCAACAGCCGCCTCGCCGACCTCCTGACGGACGTGCCGGATCGTCTCGACATGTTCGCGCTTCGCAGAGACTGCAAATCCCGCCCGGAATGGTTCGTGTACGAAAACTACGATACGCGCTATACTGATTTTATGCTGTGGGGGAGGGGTATCCCCGAAAACGAAGACGGCTTTTTTATAGAAAAATGGCAGACAAGCGGACACGGTTTTGAATTTCCATTTTCCGAGTCTCGAATGAGGCTCGCGCTCTCGGGCGCGAGACGCAAAAGGAGCGCCTGACACTTATGAATCATACAGACAACGCGCCAGACAACGCGCGTGATATACATACGCGCCCGTTAGATCACGCGACGGCGCGGATTGTTACGGAGATAGCGGCGGCGGTTCTGGGGCCGCTGAGAGAGGACATCAAAAAAACTGTTTGCGAGGCTATGGAACTTAAAATTCAAAGCGCCGCTAAAGAGCCGCAGGATGCCCCTGTCGCTCCGCCGAAGACGCCCGAAGAGCCAGACAAAACAGAAAAATCGCCTGATTTACAAAATTTACAAAAACTTTTACACACCATAAACGGAGACATCAAGACTTGGGAGGGCATACTTAAGGCCGAGGGCGTCGCGCAGACTAAGGAATTAAGCGAGCTTTCTTCTGAAATTTCCGATCTTGTGAAAGATATAAAGTCGAGTTTGCTTTCCGCTATTTCCGAGACGGCGCATGTTGCGTCGGAAAAAGACAGTGAGCGTGGAGCGCGGTTGCTAAAACTTACCGAGGATGGTATGGGCGCGGTGGAAAAACGGCTTTTAAGGTTAGAGATAATAGCGTTTGTTTCAGGCGTTGCCTTGGCGCTACTCCTGGTTTTCGCTATTGCGGCGGCGATTAAATAAACGCCTCTATGTGATAGTATATTGATAGGTATTACGCTCATGGCAATTTCTAACAAGAAAGGTTGGGTGAGTGAATTATGCAGATACACAACAACGTCACGGTATCGGGGTTGCTGCACCATATCAGAAGCGAGAAAAACGACGATAAGTATTTTCTCTTTTCCGTCAAACAGGAAACTCAGTGGAACGATGGAACCACCCGCAGGGATTTTTTGATTTCCAGAGCCTTTCTTCCTGAAATACGAGAACAGATAAAAACCCTGCCAGAAGGTACGCCCCTGAAGGTAATCGGCTCTCTCCACTCCTCAAAGGGCAGCGGGGATATTTATATTTACGCGCAGGAGATTGAAAGGATCACGGCTTAACCACGGCCAACGTGACACGCGGGGTTCTCTTTCGGGAATCCCGAGATAAACTCGGGAGTGAGTTTTAATGAAGACAGCGGAAATATCTGATTTTTTTACATACAAAACAAGAGTGCGATACGGCGAGACCGACCAGATGGGAGTGGCCTATTACGGGCGGTACTTAGACTGGTTTGAGACGGGACGTACGGAGCTCTGCCGCGCTCATGGCAAAACATACAGCGACTGGGAGAAGGACGGCATTCTTTTGCCCGTGGTGGAGGCCAACTGCCGCTATAAGTCGTCGCTGTTTTACGACGATATTATCGACATAGCCACCGCAATAAAGGATCTAAGCAACGTCAGCGTCACGTTCGTAAATCGGATCACACGCGAATCGAGCGGGAAATTAGCCGCGGAGGGCTGGACGCGTCACGCCTTTGTGGACAGATCCGGAAAGCTCATGCGTAAGGGCAACGCTCTTGCGGACTGGATGACGGGTTGGTATAAATAAATGGAATACAAAGATTATTACAAGATCTTAGGCGTGGAGAAAACCGCTTCCAAAAGTGAGATACAGAAGGCGTATCGCAAGCTGGCCAAAAAATATCACCCCGATGTCTCGTCGGCAAAAGACGCCGAGCGCCGCTACAAAGAAATTAACGAGGCGTACGAGGTCCTGAAAGACCCTGAAAAACGAGAAAAATACGACACTCTCGGCGCGGATTGGCAGCAGGGGCAGGATTTCACGCCGCCTCCCGGCTGGGGGCGCGAAAATATCAATTTGGGCGGGGATTTTGGGAATTTCAGCGACTTTTTCAAAACGATTTTCGGCGGCGGGTTTGGCGGCGGCGGGGATTATCAGTCTAAGCGGACACCTCAGCGAAACAGCGAGGTAGAGCTCGAAATTTCCTTAGAAGACGCGGCTCGCGGCGGAACGCATACTTTTTTGCTAACGATGCGCGGAGCTTCCGAACCCACAAAAATCAACGTCAAACTGCCGAGGGGCGTGTCGGATAAATCACGCATTCGCCTTTCAGGCAAGGCGCCGGGCGGCGGGGATCTCTACGTGACTTTGCGTATCGCGCCTCACTCTGTCTTTGAGGTTGACGGATACAACCTCAGCCGAAGCGTGAAAATCGCGCCGCACACAGCCGTTCTGGGAGGAACCGTCTCGGTCGATACTCTGGACGGGAAAATCGATATGAAACTTCCGCCCCTGATACAGAGCGGCCAAAAACTGCGGCTGAAGGGAAAGGGACTGCCCAAACGCGCGGAAGGCGAAAACGGCGACATGTTTGTCAAAGTCGAAATAGCTGTACCGAAAAGCCTGACCGAGCAGCAAAAGAAACTTTGGGAACAGTTGGCGGATTTGGAAAAGTAGGGAGTGAGTATCATGAACGCGCCGGAGCGGCTGCCAGAGCTGCATGACCTGATCAGAAAAAAAATCGGCGACTTCCCGACCAAAACACGCAGGGTGGCCGAGTATATTTTGACTAATTCAACAACGGTAGCTTTTCGCTCCATAAGCGAGACGGCCGCGCGTCTGTCGGTCTCCAAGGCTCAATTGGTGCGGGTCGCCAGAATGCTTGGATTTGACGGATATTCCGACCTCAAGGACGTCCTCAAACAAACCCTCATGGAGCAGGTCAATCCGTCATTCATAGCGGAGGGAATACAACGCTCGGAACTCTCCGAAAGCCTTTGCCGCTTAGAGCAGGCCAATATAGAAGCGACGCTCAAGCAGCTGCCGCCGCTCTCCATAGTCAAATTCTGCGACGCAGCCAAAAAAGCCTCCACGATTTACTGCATGGGGTGGGGGATTTCGGCCTTGGTCGCGGAGTGGTTTTATACGCGGTTTACGGAATTGGGCCTGAAGGCCGTCTTAGCGCGGCGCGGGTCTATGTCGCTTCCTGAGCAGACGCGGGCGCTTGAGGACACCGATATGCTGGTCGTTTGCGAACTGCCGAGCTACGTTATTGAAGTAACGGAGGCAGTCGAAAAAATATACAACAAGGGCGCGTTTGTCGTGACGCTTACCGACAGCCCCGCCGCCCCAATATGCAAAACAAGCCATCTGGCGCTTTACGCAGGCGACACTTCCCCAACGTTCGGCAGCAGCATCCTGGGGCCGATGTTTCTTGTGCACGTCCTGACATCGGCCTTAGCTTTCAACCTCGGCGAAGACGGCAAAACGGCTCTGGCCGAGCAAAAAGAAGGGTTGGCAGACGAACGGGTGTATTATCCGGCGTATGGGCTCAGGTATTGAGAATTCGCAAGTTCTCCGTTCGCTATAATCTCCGCTACGCGCCGCGCCGCGTCGGCGACGACCTCCGACAGGGGAGACCCGAGAGCTAAAGAGAGAGGTTGAATCCCTATAACCGCTGTCTCTATGGAGTTTTCAAACGGCGCGAGCAAAACCGACAAGGGGAGGCCGTGGCTCGATTCTAAGGTGGCGTCCAATTTATCCAAGGAAATAAGCGCGTGGCTTCCCGGCTGAAGCCCCATATCCGTCGCGTCCACGATGATGAGCGTGGAGGGCGGATTTTTTTTGAGCGTGGCGATGTGATTTTCGGGCGTCGTCCCACAGTCCGTAGCGTTGACCCCTCGCTCTCTCAATAATCTCACGACTTCGCACCCGACGGCGTCGTCTCCCATCAGAACGTTTCCCACACCCCAAACCAAGAGCGCGGACAAATCAGACATCACGATTACCCCCAGTATTTGAATGTCATTATAATTTTATAGGACATTATGGTATAAATAAACCATTACAAAAATTATAGGACATACTATATAACATACAATATGCTTGCGCGTTTATTTTACATGGCAAATCGGGCATGAAGGGGACAAATAGTTTGCATAACTCGCAAGAATCTTCGCCGCTTGTGCGTCACGCTCTTTTGATGATGATCGGAACCTGTGTCAGCCGCGTTCTCGGGCTTGCGCGCGAGGTCATCACAGCGGCGTTTTTTGGGGCGTCTAAACAAATGGACGCCTTTAACGTGGCCTACACGTTGGCTAATCTGGCCCGTCAACTACTGGCCGAGGGGGCGCTTTCAGCGGCTTTTGTTCCGGTGTTTTCCCGCGCGCCCAACCGGACGCGCGCGCTGTCTCTCGCCGGGCAGGCCATGAGCGTGCTGATGTTCGCGTCGTTTTGTGTAACCGTTTTGGGGATTGTAGCGGCTCCGATTTTGACCATGATAATAGCGCCGGGTTTTGACGCCGAGCTTTCAGCTTTGGCTACGCGTCTGACGCGGTGGATGTTCCCGTTTTTATTTTTCATCTCTCTTGCGGCCTTGGCTATGGGTACGCTGAACAGTTTGGGGTCGTTTTTCTTTCCGGCCCTCGCTCCGGCTTTCAGCAATTTGACCTTTATCGTTTCGGCGCCGTTTTTCGTGTCGCGATGGGGAGTTTTGGGCTTGGCTTTTTCGGTCCTGAGCGGCGGGTTTGTGCATTTCGCGAGCCAGTGGCTGTGGGGGAGGCGTCTAAACGCGACATTGATTCCGCGTCGTCCTGATTTTTCAGACCCGGACTTAAAACGAATGATGGTTCTTTTTTTGCCTTATGCCGCCGGCCTGTCGCTCAATCAACTCAACCCCGTAATAAGCCGCCTTCTCGGCTCTTTTCTCGAAGAGGGAAGCATATCGGTTTTGAACTACGCCAACAGGGTGATACAGCTACCGCTGGGGCTTTTTGTCATCGCCATTTCTCAGGCCGTCCTGCCGCAGCTCTCGCGGGCGAAAAGCACGGAAGAGTTGCGCGGCACTCTTGGCGAGGCTTTGCGTTTCGCTCTTTTTATCGTGCTGCCCGCCGCGTTCGCTATGATGATTATATCGGAGGAGTTTGTGCATATTATTTTCGTAAGGGGCGCGTTTGGAGAGGCGGCCTGGAAGGCCACGTCCTGGGCTCTTGCCTTGAGCCTGACGGGTTTACCGGGTATGGCCTGCTCGACAGTGGTCATGCGCGGGCTATACGCGCTGTCCATGCCAAAAGAGGCTTTTTTGACCACGCTTTTCAGCGTTTTGTCCACGGCGCTCTTGTCGGGCGTTTTGATGTTACCCTTGGGGTACGGAGGGTTGGCTCTGGCTCCGAGCGTGGCTTTTTCGCTTTCGGGGCTACTTGGGATATTTTTGATCAATAAAAAAATTGAGCGCGATAAAACCGCCTTATCTGAATCTCTCATCTCCGCAAAATGGATAATAAAGAGCGTCGTCGCTATCGCTCTTATGTCGGTCGCGTTGTTTTTTTACAAAACGTCCGCGCCTTACAATCCGTCTTATTCTCTTATGGTTAGAGTTTTTTGGTGTTTTGGCGCTATGCTTGTCGGCGGGCCGGTGTATATCGCGGCGACTTTGGCCCTGAGGTTTGACGAATGGCGCTGGATTAAAAACGCGATTTTCAGAAGCTGATGTTACATAAGATACATTATAGGACATTTAATAAATGCGATTGGGCAATTGAATAAAGCGTATCATTTATATATAATATTTAGAGCATTCTTGCTTTAATACGTAAATTTTCAAAGTATCAAAGCGAGAAAATTCGTTTTGAGAAAGGGCGATGAATATGCAGGAAGGTTCCGTACTTGTAATGATTTTGTTTGTGGCCATAATTTTGATGGTGGTTATGATTTCCAAGTTCAAGGTTCATCCTTTCGTGTCTCTTTTTACAGTGGCGCTTTTGATGGGTTTGACCGCCGGAATGCCGATGAATGACGTAGTGAACACCATAACGACGGGCTTCGGCAACACATGCCGCTCTATCGGTATAGTTATCCTGTTCGGCACGATAATCGGCGCTATGCTCGAGCAAAGCGGAGCCGCCTTGACGATGGCCGACAGCGTCTTGAAGGTCGTCGGACAAAAACGTCCGGCCTTAGCTATGAGCATCATCGGATGGATCGTGTCTATCCCTGTCTTTTGCGATTCGGGCTACGTAATTCTGTCGTCTTTGAACAAATCACTCTCCAAGCGCAGCGGGGTCAGCATGGCGACGATGGCCGTGGCGCTTTCCACCGGCCTCTACGCCACTCACACCCTCGTGCCCCCGACGCCCGGCCCCATAGCGGCGGCGGCTAATCTTCACGCCGACCTCGGCCTCGTGATTCTGCTCGGCATAGTCGTGTCAGCCTTCGCCGCTTTAGCCGGCTATATCTACGCCGTGACGGTGGCCGGCAATTTCGAGGTTGAGGAGAGCGATGGGCTGAGCTTCGAGGAACTTGTGGCGAAACACAAGCATCTGCCCTCCCCCACAAAGGCTTTCGCGCCAATAGTCGTTCCGCTCATTCTTATTGGAATAAACTCAGTCATCAGTTATCCGACCGTCCTTGAAGTGGTAGGTAAAGGCTCCACGTTGCACAATATATCGAGTTTTATCGGAAGCCCCGTTATAGCGCTCTTTGTGGGCTTGCTTCTTTGCCTGTCCCTTCCTGAAAAGATCACGGGAGAAGTCACGGATAAATGGATAGGCATCGGCATCAAAGACGGCGCTACGATAATCATGATAACTGCCGCAGGCGGAAGCCTCGGGGCCATTATCGCCGCTACGAAGGTCGGAGACTTCATCGGAGCGTCGCTGGCGCAATACCAACTCGGGATTTTCCTCCCCTTCATCATAAGCGCCGCCCTCAAGACAGCGCAGGGTTCCTCTACTGTCGCGCTTATCACGACATCGACCATAGTCTATCCGCTCCTCGAGTCCTTGGGCTTGGGGTCGCCGATGGGCGCGGTGTTGGCTACGCTGGCCATAGGCAGCGGCTCGATGGTCGTCTCTCACGCTAACGACTCTTACTTCTGGGTCGTCACGCAGTTCTCTAACATGAAGGTCAGCACAGCCTATAAAGCTCAGACTATTGCCACATTTATCGAGGGGCTTGTCGGAGTGGCCGCCGTGTGGGGACTTTCTCTGATAGTTCTGTAAAATTATACCGGATAAAGTAAATCAGGCACGCTACAGCTCACCCCTACGGATAGATAATATGTAGGGGTGAGCTGTAGCGTGCCGGTTGTTTATGTTCTCTTATTTCAATTCTTGAGCCAAAAATCCCTTCGCCACGTCGCGTTCTGTCTCTTCACCGAGAAGTTCTCTGACTATTCTCAGCGCGAAATATACGGTAGTTCCGGGGCCTTTTGACGTAGTGACGTTGCCGTCGGTCTCTACTATCTTATCGCTTATTATCGCGCCCTCTATATAACTCTCCATGCCCGGATAAATGAGCGCGCGCCGTCCCTTTAGAATGCCGAGTTTTCCGAAGACCGACGGTGCGGCGCATATAGCAGCCAATTTGCGCCCCTTGTCATTGTACTCTTTGACTAATTTCAAAAGCCCGTCGTGTTCGAGATACGCGACGGTGCCTCCCGGAATAACGAGCATATCGAACGAAGAAGCCTGTATGTCGCCCCATAAAACGTCGGCCTCTACCGCTATTTTGCTCCTTCCGACAAGTCTTTTGCCGCTTCCGAGCGATACGGTGACGACCTCGATGTCGGCTCGCCTCAATATGTCGACCGTGCATAAGGCCTCGGTCTCCTCGAACCCGTCTATCATAAATAACGCGACTTTAGTTTTTGCCAATTTAACCACCCTTTCATTATGAAATTCTATAAAAACAGTCCTTATGACTCATATTGTAAAGCTAAGCAAGTGATAAAACAAGATTTTGAAATGACTTTTCAAAACATTCCGAACGCCACCCCTATCGAGGGGTTTGTCGGCGTGGCCGCCGTGTGGGTGCTTTCAGGAGTTTTAGATTCAAATTTTTATATATTGCATATTTGCCGCGCACAGTATATAATTCGCACTTAAAACATTGGCATTGTGTCAATCGTGTTATCCTAAGGAGGTAGTATGATGAAGAGAGTTGTGTTTTTCTTGGCGCTTGTAATGATGGCGTCGGCTTTGGCAGTCTGTACCAGCGGTTCAGCTTTGGCCGCTGGCGCTATTAAGATCGGTGGTACGGGTCCGTTGACCGGCGGGGCGGCTATTTACGGTCAGGCCGCACGTAACGGCGCCCAAATCGCCGTTGATGAGATTAACGCGCTTGGCGGCGTTCAGTTCGAGCTCAATTACCAAGACGACGAGCATGACGCGGAAAAGGCCGTAAACGCTTACAATAACTTGAAAGACTGGGGTATGCAGGTTTCGTTGGGTGCGGTCACAAGTACCCCCGGCGTGGCCACCAGCGTGGAGAACAACACCGACCGTATATTTGCCATTACGCCTTCCGCTTCCGCTGTCGCCGTCACAGAGGGCAAGAACAACGTCTTCCAGATGTGTTTCGCCGACCCTAATCAAGGCTCCGCTTCGGCGCAGTATATAAGCGACCAAAAGTTAGGCTCTAAGGTAGCGGTCATCTACAAAAATGACGACGTGTACTCCTCCGGTATTTTTGAGACTTTCAAAGCCAAGGCCGGTGAAATTAAGTTAGAGATTGTCTCCGTGACGACTTTTACAGAAGACAGTCAGCAGGATTTCTCCGTGCAGTTAGCCGACGCCAAGAACAATGGCGCAGACCTTATATTCCTGCCGATGTACTACACCCCCGCTTCCCTGATTTTTCAGCAGGCAAAATCAATCGGCTACACCCCTAAATACTTCGGCGTAGACGGCATGGACGGCATCCTGACGTTGGAGGGTTTTGACACCGCGTTGGCCGAGGGCGTCGTTTTGCTCACTCCTTTCAACGCCACTGCTTCCGACAAACGAACCACCGGCTTCGTGGCGAAATACAAAACCGCGCACGGCGAAGTCCCCAATCAGTTCGCGGCGGACGGTTACGACTGCGTTTACGCTATATACGAGGCAGTCAAGGCCGGCAATGTCACCCCCGATTTGCCAGCGCCCGCTATTTGTGATATTTTAGTCAAACAGTTCACCAGCATGAGTTTCAACGGTCTCACCGGCGACAATATGACCTGGGGCGTCAACGGCCAGGTTGCCAAGGATCCCAAGGGCATGATTATCAAAAACGGCGCTTATGTGGGTATAGATTAACAAAACGCTCCTAATCTTTTTTCAATTTTTAAGCAGGAAAGAAAAAGGAGGGTTGTCAAGATTGTTGGCAACTCTCCTTTGCTTTAATTTTCTGGGGGGTCTTTACATGTCTTTTTTATCTCATCTCATCAGCGGCGTCAGTTTGGGTAGCATTTATGCCATTATCGCCTTGGGCTACACTATGGTATACGGCATCGCCAAAATGCTGAACTTCGCCCACGGTGATGTCATTATGGTGGGCGCCTATGTCTGTTTTTTCGCGGTATCGCGCTATGATATGCCGGTCATTCCAAGCATTTTATTGGCCGTTGCGGCCTGTACCGCACTCGGAGTCTTTATTGAACGGTTAGCCTACAAGCCCCTGCGTTCGGCTCCCTCGTTAGCGGTGCTCATAACCGCTATCGGTATGAGCTACTTTTTACAAAACTCGGCGCAGTTGCTGTGGACCTCCAATCCCAAAGTATTCAGCTCGGTGGTGGGCAACGGCTCAGTCAAGTTCTTTGACGGCCGGCTTTCCATTTCCTATAACGTCATTGTCACAGTGCTCGCCTGCATCGTCATTATGAGCGTCCTCACCTGGTTCACCGGACGGACTAAGATGGGAAAAGCCATGCGGGCTTGCAGTGAGGATAAGGACGCCGCTCAGCTTATGGGTATCAACGTGAACGCCACTATTTCTATGACCTTCGCTATCGGTTCGGCGCTGGCGGCTGTAGCGGGCGTGCTGCTTTGCTCAGTCTACCCTACCCTCATGCCGACAACCGGCTCTATGCCTGGCATAAAGGCCTTTACCGCGGCGGTGTTCGGGGGTATCGGCTCCATTCCCGGCGCTCTCTTGGGCGGCACTCTGCTTGGTGTCATTGAGATATTCGCTAAGGCGTATATCTCCACCCAACTCTCGGACGCCATCGTTTTCCTCGTGCTCATTATCGTACTGCTTGTCAAGCCCGCCGGACTCTTGGGCAAGCAAGTACAAGAGAAAGTCTGAGCCTCGCGCTATGAATCTTCAAAAATCAACCCTTAATGCCGTCTTTACCTATACGCTTGTCGTGGTCGCGTTCGCTGTCGTGCAGGGCTTGATAAAGAGCGGCAACATCAGCTCTACGCTGCGCGGACAGTTAGTGCCCATATGCGCCTATATAGTGATGGCGGTTTCGCTGAATCTTACCGTTGGGATACTGGGCGAACTGTCCCTCGGGCACGCGGGCTTTATGAGCGTGGGGGCTTTTTCCGGCGTGGTGGCTTGCATGAGCTTGGCAAATGTTATCCCATTGGAACCCCTCCGCTTAGTGGTTGGTATGTTGGTCGGCGCGTCCTGCGCCAGCGCTGTCGGGTTTTTTATAGGCATCCCTGTACTGCGACTGGGCGGCGACTATCTCGCCATTGTGACATTGGCGTGTGGTGAGATAATCAAGAATCTCGTCACTTGTATGTACGTGGGGATGGACAGTCACGGACTGCATTTCAGCTTCCTGACGTCGGCAAGCGCGTTGCAGCTCGAAAAGGGCGGGAAGGTGATAATCAACGGCCCGATGGGCATAGCCGGCATACCCAAGCTGTCCACCTTTACTATGGGTTTTACGTTGGTGCTGTTCACGCTCTTTATCGTGATGAATCTTGTGAACAGCCGCGCCGGGCGCGCCATAATGGCTTTGCGCGACAATCGCATCGCCGCTGAGAGCGTGGGTATCCCGGTGACAAAATATAAACTGATGGCTTTTGTCACGTCGGCCGCTTTGGCCGGCGCCGCCGGAGCGCTTTACGCCATGAATTTCTCTACAATCGTGGCCACTAAGTTCAACTTCAACACCTCCATTCTCATTTTGGTCTATGTGGTGTTGGGTGGCCTCGGAAATATCTGGGGCTCGGTGGTCGCGGCCACCGTTTTAACCGTTTTGCCGGAGATGCTGCGAGGGTTCAATGACTATCGCATGTTGGTGTACGCCGTAGTGCTGATTATCGTCATGATAGTCACCAATAACGCCCGCTTCAAAGCGATTCCGACGCGGCTGAAAAAAAGACTGAGAGGCGCCTCCAATGTTTGAGCGGGGGCGAAAAACAAAGTTGGCGCCATTGCCGGCCACCAATTTTGTTCCAGAACGCGACGTAGACAAACAGCCAATTCTCGAAGCGCACAACCTCGGTATTGATTTTGGGGGTCTCACCGCGCTCGACGGCTTTAACTTCGCCGTCAGCCCCACCGAGATAGCCGGCCTTATCGGCCCCAACGGCGCGGGCAAGACGACCGTGTTCAGTTTGCTTTCCAAGGTATACCAGCCCACACGCGGCGCTATGTTGTTGAATGGGCGCGACACTATGGGTATGAGCACGGTGCAGGTCAATAGAGCCGGTATTGCCCGCACTTTCCAGAATATCCGGCTGTTCAACAACCTCACTGTGGAGGACAACGTCAAATTAGGCCTGCACAACCATATCAAATACGGTATGCTCAGCGGTATTTTACGCACGCCAAACTATTGGAAGCAGGAGAAGAGCGCCGCCATGCGCGTGAAAGAACTGCTGTCCATCTTCAATATGGAACACATGGTCGGCAAGCGCGCCGGTTCGTTGCCGTATGGAGCGCAGCGCCGCCTTGAAATTATCCGCGCTCTTGCCACGGGCCCAAAGGTGTTGCTCTTGGACGAACCAGCCGCCGGCATGAACCCCTCCGAGACCAGTGAGTTGATGGAGAACATCGTCAAAGTGCGTGATGCCTTTCAGATTGCCATTGTTCTTATCGAACATGATATGAATTTGGTGATGGGCATTTGCGAGGGCATTTGCGTGCTTAACTTCGGCAAGATAATCGCCAAAGGCACCCCCGGCGAGATACAGAACAATCCCTTGGTTATTGAGGCTTATCTTGGCAGACAAAAGAAGGACGGGTAACATGCTGAAAGTTGAGGGTATAAATGTATATTATGACGCCATTCACGCGGTGCGACAGGTCTCGCTCGAGGTGGACGATGGCGAGATAGTCACGCTAATAGGGGCCAACGGCGCGGGGAAGAGCACCATTCTACGGACTATTTCCGGCCTGCTGCGCTCCGGCACCGGAAATATCTATTTTATGAACGAGAGCATCAGAGCTATGCCTCCTCACAAAATTGTGGAGCGCGGCCTCGCTCAGGTGCCAGAGGGACGGCGCATATTTTTGCGCATGACCGTGGAGGACAATTTGGAAATGGGCGCGTATACACAGAAATCGGACGGCATAGGGGGCGATTTGGAGCGGGTTTATACTCTCTTTCCGCGCCTCAAGGAACGCCGCAAGCAAGTGGCGGGCACTTTATCGGGAGGCGAACAGCAGATGTTGGCTATGGGTAGAGGGCTGATGAGCCGCCCCAAGCTCTTAATGCTGGACGAACCGTCAATGGGCCTTGCGCCTATTTTGGTTGAGCAGATATTCTCCACCATCACGGAGATGAACCGGGAGGGCACAACCATTTTGTTGGTGGAGCAAAACGCCCGGATGGCTTTGTCTATCGCCGCTAAGGCTTATGTATTGGAAACAGGGCACATTGCTATGCAAGGCGACGCGCGTGAGCTGGCCGTCAATGAAGACGTGAAAAAGGCGTACCTTGGGGGATGACAAAGCTCCCTCCATCAAAAAAGAACGGAGGGAGCATAAACTCTAACTCAATCTTAAACCTAAGAAATTTTTTAACGCTTGGAGAACTGCCTCTTGCCGCGCGCGCCCTTTTGGCCGAACTTCTTGCGCTCAACCATGCGCGAATCGCGGGTCAAAAGCCCTTCTTTCTTCAGAACCGGGCGCAAATCGGGGTTCATCTTTATCAGGGCGCGAGCTATACCCATCTTGACCGCTCCCGCCTGTCCGGTAAGTCCGCCGCCTGTGGCGCGGATATAAACGTCGACTTTGCCTTCAAGACTGGCGGTTTTCAGAGACTGCCAGACATTTGACTGCCAGACGAGACGAGGGAAATAATCCTCGACAGATCTGTTGTTGATCTTGAGCTCACCATTGCCGGGGCGAATCCTTACGCGAGCCAGCGCGGTCTTGCGGCGACCCGTTCCCCAAAAATAACTATCCTGCATTGACTTCTCTCCTCCCGATAAATCGAAAAATACAGGGCTTATATCTCAAGAGCCTGGGGCGACTGCGCGGAGTGCGGATGGTTAGACCCCGTATAAACTTTTAGCTTGCGCTCGTATTTGAGGCGCGTCTTGGGAAGCATTCCCTTTACAACGTGCTCAAAAAGAAACGTCGGTTTCTTCTGAAGCATTACGTCCCAAGAAATAGCCCGATAACCGCCGGGGTGTCCGGTATGGTAGTGATAAAAAGACTGAGAGCCTTTTTTGCCGGTCAGTCTGACTTTCTCGGCGTTGATAACGACCACAAAGTCCCCTGTATCGACGTGCGGCGTGTAAGTCGGCCTGTGTTTGCCTACCAAGATACGAGCTATCCCTGCCGCCAGACGGCCTATCGGCTTATCCGTCGCGTCGATAACAAACCATTGGCGGATTACTGTCTCAGGCCTCGCAAGATAAGAACTGCTGCCTGACTTGTTGTTGCCCATTTTACTGCCTCCCCTAATCATTTTTCCTGTAAAAGTTAAAGTTGTTACGCAAAAAGAAACACAATTCAAGCGCCGCGAAAGTTCAGAAACTCGAAAGACGTGGCTGGGGGCCTCTCCTGCAAACTTATAAACTTTGGCCTCAAATTTATGCTTCTTAAATCTGTCTTGATTTCTTTTCTTATTGTATATGAACAAGGCGCGGATTTGCAAGTATTCCCGGCAATCTTCCGCGCTTCGCTATTGGTTTGCCCTCGATTTCCTTAATGTCCATTGTCATATCTATGGGCTCAGCGTGAGCTATGTAACTGCCGACGCCGAAAACGTCAGCCCCCGCCTCAGCGAGAGCGCGAATCCTGTCAGGAGTGAGTCCGCCTGTAGCCACGATTTTCACATGGTTGAAGCCCGCGCTGTCAAGCCTATAACGTAGCTCCCGCACAAGGTCAGGCGTCACGCCTCCGCGCTCTCCCGGCGTATCCAAGCGGACGGCGTCAAGTTTATCACCCAACGCCTCAGCCAAACGCAAAGACTCTTCCGTCTCGTCTTTGAAAGTATCCACAAGGAAAATGCGCCCTATGTCGCTCGGAAGCGCGGCGTCATAAGCCTTTGCCAAAGATAGGGTATCCCCCATCAGGAGAACGGCTGTATGTGGAACCGTACCGGAAGGGATGCCGCCAAACAACTTCGCGCCGAGAATGCTACTTGCCCCGGCGCAACCGCCTATTTTCACGGCCACGCTGTCCATGACCGAGGCCACGGACGGATGAAGATGGCGCGCCCCAAATGACAATACGGGTTTCCCGCCTGCCGAAGTCGTTCCGCCTGCGGCTCTGACACACTCACGCGCCGCTTTTGCCCAGCCGCTCGAGCTGGCCAAAAACCCTAAAATAGCGGTCTCGTAGATGCCAAAATCACGATAGGAGCCGCGGATACGAACAAGCGTCTCCTTAGGCGAGAATATCTCCCCTTCCGGGAGCGCCTCCATTGATATAGGAAGGGTCTTCAGAAGCTCTTTGACCTCCCCCAACCCCGCAAACACTCCCTCGCCGCGAGCGAAAACTTCAGCCGCAACCTGAACGTCCAAACGCCCTACGGACGATAATACATCCCTTGTGTTGACGAAATAAATGTCCGTGGTGGCGCCGGAACGTATTTCCTCGTGAGTGGCGCTCAAGAAACGGTTTTTATCGATCTTTAACTCAGCCACATCCGCAAGGGAATTGATAAACTTAGACATATCCTTAAATCAGAGCCAACACAAGAGAAGTGATCATAAAAAGCGCCGCTATAACGACGGTCAGTTTAGTCAATCCCGTAAATCTCTGCCATTGCTTGACGTCAGCCTGAGTGCCTCCGCCAAAAACTCCTCCAAACCCGCCCTGCTTGCGTTGCTGAAGCAACACAACCGCCACAAGAAGCACGCTCAGGACGATGTGAACCAGAGACAAGAAAATCTTCATTGCTATATATTCCTCCTGAATTTCTTTAGTTACAGGCTCTCGCCAAAAAGGTCTTCTATTATTTCCTTAACCGTAGCCACGTGGTCTACTTTGGTCACATTGCTTCCGCAGAAGAAAAGCCCGGTTTCCCATTTCCCGTTGACCCCGTCAATAAGCGCGCCCGCTATGCAAAATGTCTCATGGGTCTTGCGGAAACGACAATGGGTCATACAATTTGCGAAACATGGACTGCTCTGAGCTGAGCCAGACAGGTAGTCGGCTATGAATGGATTTTTAATGGCGCGTCCGGGAAGTCCGGCCGGACTGTTGATAAGCACTACGTCTTCTTCTTTGGCGTCGATATAAGCCTGCTTGAAACGATCTGACGCGTCGCCCTCGACCGTACAGGCAAACCGCGTACCCATCTGAACACCCTTAGCGCCCCACTCGAACATGCGCTCCATATCATCGCGACCCCAGACCCCGCCCGCCGCTATGACGGGAATATCGCTTTTCATCTCCTCAGTTACGAACCGCACCGTATCGGGCAACGCCACGGAGAGGGAAAGCGCCGGGTCGTAAACCTGCTCTATTGCGGAAGCGCCCAAATGCCCTCCGGCTGTGGCCGGTTCTTCGACAACAAATCCATCCGGTCTGCGCCCGTAGAGCTTCTCCCAGCGGCGCGTAATAAGACTGGCCGCCTTGGCGGAGCTGACTATGGGAACCAACGCCACATCGGGGAAGTCCTTTGTGTACTCCGGAAGGCGCAACGGCAACCCGGCCCCGGATATTATTACGTCAGCGCCGCCTTCAGCCGCCGCCCTGACCTCTCTGTCGTAGTCAGTAAGAGCCACCATACAATTAACCGCCAAAACCCCGTCCGGTCCGGCTATCTCACGGGCGCTTTGTAAGGTCTCCTTGATGACAATTTCGTTGGAGTCGAAGTAGTTCATTTTTTCCTGTGTATAATGAGGGGAGTTATGACTGAGTCCCACGCTGGCAATTGTCCCTACCGCCCCGTAGCGCGCGACGTTTCCGGCGAGTCTGAATCCTGAAATCCCCACGCCCATCCCACCTTGAATCAGAGGATAACGCGGTTGGTGTTTTCCCAGTTTCAAAACAGGTCTGTCATTACTCACCTTTTGCCAACTCCTTTATAAACTTAAACATCTAAATAAAGCGCCCAAAACAGACATTTCTGCATTATATCAAAAAACTTCGCTATATGCTCGGTTTTTTATGCAAAACCCAAAATAGGTGAAAGATAAGGGGTCAGGCGCTGTGTCCATATCTCGAAATTCTTGGCCCCCGCCAATTGTTCGACCGTGAAAAAGTCGTCGCTCGTCCCGCCTGGCGAGTCGTCTTTCAGGGCTTTTTCGTAGACGGAAACGGTAAAGGCGTAAATAATATCCCCCTTGTGGCGGAGCGTGGCGGCCTTTGGCTTACAGCCAATCGCCATTCTCCCGTCTTCATGTTCAAAAAACGTGACGGTGTATCCCACATCGCCAAAAACGCCCTCTCCGAAAGTAACTCTGCGTTTTCGCGCGTAAGCCGCGTCTAAAAGCTCCTTGTCACTGTCTGGCGACGTTCTGAGTTCTATGAAAGGCAGTGAATCGAAGTGCCGGGCGTAGGCTATGAATTTGCAGTCTATCTTCTTCATGCGGGCGTCTCCCAGATTGAGAATAAGGTGCGCGGGCTCGCGCCAAAGATCGTCTATAAAATCCTCCCCGTCCTCCTCGCAGAAAGAAAACCCGAGCAACATCCCGGCAGCCATCCACTGAATGGGATGATACCAGCGCGCCGGGGAAAGGTTCGCTAATTTTCGCACTATACCCGTCTTGAAGAGATCGTCCACGTTTCTGTGGTTTTCGGTTATGGGAATGCAACCATTGATGAAAAGCGGCTCGTAATTTTCATATAGAGGGAAGAACGGCCTGAACGACCCCTCCCCTCTTTTTTCGCCGGTCATATCCGCTATCCATAGGCTCGATCGCTTATCCTCCGAGAGCAACTCCAGCTCCCCCTTGGCGGTCACGATGACGGGCGTGTGCAGCACCTTCTCGAGCAGGCCCGTAAACTTCCATAGACGCGGTTTGAAAGACGTATATACGGCGTACTCCGACAGCACACGCTGCAAAGACGGCAAAAGGTCGTGGAGGGAATACTCTATGCTCTCTCCGCGTTTCTTGCCCTTTACTGACAGTTTTCTGTCGAGCTTCTCGAGCCAACTGAGGCGTATCATTTTTCTTGAGTTTTGGATTTTATTGAAGACGACAAGACGCGGAGACATGCCCTTTGTCCATATCTGCAAAGCAAGAGTCTCGTCTATATCAAAGGAGCTTACAACCTCTCCCTTATCGTCCATCGCGGCGACCTCCTGAAATTCCGGTTTCTGATTTGCGAATCACAGCGGTAGTTTATCACAAATTCAAATATTAAGGGCGGGCCTTTGGGCCCGCCCTTAATATTTGAACTAAATTTCCGAGTTAAATTCGTTATTTCGTGACGGAAAAATATTTCTCCGGAACTTCTACGTCGCTGATGCCCATGTAGCCGCTACCGAAGATGTAGGTGTCCTGACGCACGAGGGCGAGCTTGTTGTTGCGTACGCCCGTGCCGGCGTCGGTGTAGTAGCTGGCACCCCATTTAGCGCCGGGGGTGAACTTGTTGTAGCACTCTATCAGGTCCTTGAGGCTGTTCAGCTTCGCGGTGCCGTCGACGACGCGCTTGCCGAATTCGACAAGGCCGGCGCTCTGAGTGTAGCCGATAGAGAACGCCCACGTCCCCATACGACCGCCGCCGCCCGCTTTGACAACCGTGTCTTCCATCTTCTTAAGGATGGCCGGCCAGTCGCCTTTTTCTTTGGAGAGGTCAACGCCGAGAGCGCCGGGGTAACCCATAAGCGGAGAGGGAATATCGGCCTCGACGAAGTATCCGCCAAGCTCCGCTATGCGCTTCAGGAGGGGTTCGGTGTGGGCGTTGTTCGTGCAGAAGAAAGCGGTGTCCTTGCCGTACTGCTCAAGCCACGCTGGGACTTTTTCGAGGATGAACTGTTGCGCTCCGGCCACGCCGACGTCGCTTGTCGGGTCGGGCGCCGTCTCGAATACAAACTTGATGCCTAAGTCTTTGCAGGCCACCTCCATAATGGCGCGTCGTCTGCCGAGAATCTCATAGCTCATGTGACGCGGGAAGGAGATATGGACAAAGGTCTTGGCGCCGAGCTTCTGGGCGGCCAAGGGGATTGTGTAGCCGCGCGCGATGTTGTCGCTGGTCACGGCTAAGTCGGCCGCCGCCGTGATTACGGACGGGTCTTCGTGAGGTTCGCCGGAGAGCAGAATTATGTCGGGACGGCGCTCACGGACGCGGCGAAGCCCCTCAGCCGTGCCGGGTACGGACTCGTTGACCACGATTACCTTCATTAACGGGTCGTCGGCGAGGCCCACTATCTGGGATATTGTCGTCTCGACCTCCGACATGAAGTTGTCGGGATAGGTAACGTGAACTATCATGCCGCCCTTCGCCGCGTCGCCGTACTCCTCGATAGAGTGTTCCGCGCCTCTCAGGTTGTCCTCGCTCTGAGAGACCGTGCCGGTCACGATACCAATGTGGTAAGGCGCGTCCGCCGCGTAGGCCGCGCCAGCAGCCAAAATGCACATAAACACAAACAAGCAACTGATTCTTTGAATCTTCTTCAATAAAAACCCCTCCTCTGAATAAAAATAAATCTTGAAAAGAATTGTAAATAATTTCAAGACAAATTCCAAGCGAATATTACTGAAAAACGCTACATAAACGGAGAAGTTCCGGGGCCGAGAGGCCAGCCGGCTATGTACCATACAATAAGGAGCGCGGTGAAGCCGATGATATAGAAGATAGAGTATGGCATGGCCAAAGACATGACCGTTCCGATACCTACTTTCGTGTCGGGGTTCGGCTTGTACTGCTCTAATAATCCGATAATAACGGGCATGTAGTAGGACAGGGGCGTGATGATGTTTGTGGGAGAGTCGCCTACGCGGTAGGCTATCTGGGTGAGGGCCGGAGAAAACCCGACCTGCGCGAACATCGGAACGAATATCGGGGCCAAAATCAGCCACTTAGCCGAACCGCTCATCATGAAGAAGTTCAGGATTGTAACGAGCAGGATGAACAGCAGGAGCAGGGGAATACCGCCAAGGTTCATGGCCTTGAGCCAGTCCGCGCCGTTGACCGACAGGACTACATCGAAACGGCTCATGCCGAAAAGCCCGACGAAAAGCGACGCGGGAAGCACGACGACGATAAAGCCGATACTGCCCGATATACCTTTTGCCATCAGCTTAGGTATGTCCTCGCCCTTCTTGATTGTCCCCGAGCCTACGCCGTAGGCTATGCCCACAAAGAAGAACAGGAAGAACAATATAGGCATAACGCTACTGAGGAGCGGCGACGAGGGAAGAAGCGAGCCGTCCTTGGGGTTGCGGAAAAGAGATCCTTCAGGGTAGGTCAGATAAACTATAAGCCCGATGTAGAGAACGAGAGTCAAAAACGCGAGCAGAAGGCCGCGGTTCTCAGCCGGGGTCAGGGCGTGTTTTTTGAGTTCCTCTTCGTCGCGGGTTCCTTCGTTGTCTCCAAGGAATTTGACCGTGTATTTTTCGGTGACGTAGACCGTCAGGACGGTGAGCACTATTGTAGCCGTGGCCATGAAATAGTAGTTAATCAAGACGTGCGTAGGAGTATCCGCCGGGATATAGGGAACGCTCTCGATGACGGACTTTGTGATGCCCGACAGGAGCGCCTCGGTTCCGGCGATGAAGAAGTTGGCCGTGAAGCCGCCGCTCGCCGCCGCGTAACCCGCCGCTATGCCCACCCAGGGGTTGCGCCCGAGAGCTTTATAAATGGCCGCCGCTATGACGGGGGTAAAGATGATACCGGCGTCTGACGCCAAGTTAGCGTTGATACCCACAAAAGCGACGACCGCCGTCACCAAGAAATTCGGCGCGCCCAAAATGGTCTTACGCATAAGGGCGGAGATCATGCCCGTCTGCTCGACTATGCCTATGCTGAGCATCATGGTGAGAACCAAGCCCAGCGGCGCGAAGTTGACGTAGGTTCTGACGAACCCGGCCAGGAATGTACGCAAGGAGTCGTAACCCAAAAGATCGACGACCGCTACCTTAGTCTCCACCGGAGCCTCGCCGGCCTTCGCGGCCATGTATGTAACCGATACGCCCTTGCTCGCCAACCAATGCGAAAGAAAAACAACTATCAGGGATAGACACACAAAGAGCCAGAAGGGGTGCGGAAACTTGTTCCCTATAATCTCAATCCACTTGATGAAGCCCTCAAACTTGCCTCTTTTTTCCAACTGCACTTCATTCGACCCGCTCAATGATAAAACCTCCTATTCGTATGGTATTACAACAACACTCTTGTTCCGTGGTCGTCCCCTCGCCTCACCCCCGCTTTCCTAAATACCCGACGGCGCAGGAGGCCAAAAAGCGCATACCATAGGGAAAACAACCCTCATCGGGGTTAAATTTCGTGTTATGCAGAACGGGCGTCTCGGACATTGGCTGGCCGACCGAACGGCACCCGAGCCAGGCCATCAGACAGTCACGTTCGCGGGAGAAGAAAGAGAAGTCCTCCCCGCCAAGGTCGGGGGAGTCCGGGACAATCAAGCTCCCCTCCCCTATCGAGGCAGGGACAATCTCTTTCACAAGCTCGAAAAGCTCCGGCGCGTTTATGGTCGGGGGATAGCCTTTAACGTATTTGACGGTTGCGTCCCCGCCTAAGGACTGCGCGTAGCCCTTGGCTATTTTCTCTATAAGAGCGGGCATTTTGTCTTGAGTTTCAGCGCGCAATGTGCGGACGGTGCCCTCCATCTCCACCTTGTCGGCCAATACGTTGTAGCGATAGCCGCCTTTTATCGTGCCTATGCTGACGACGGCGGAATCAACGGGGGCGACCGTGCGCGATACAATGGTCTGCAAGCCTCCGACAACCTGAGCGGCTATCATAATTCCGTCTATGCCCTGATGTGGAGCGGAGCCGTGAGCGGTTTTGCCCGAAACTGTCAAAAACAACCTGTCTGACGCGCCCATCTGAGCGCCACTACGCGTAGCCACCTTACCGGTCTCGAAGCCGGGCCAGACATGAAGGGCGAAAATAGCGTCAACATGGGGGTTTTCAAGAACGCCGTCCTTTATCATCCCCGGCGCGCCGCCTGTGGGGTTTAACTCCTCCGCCGGCTGAAAGATGAATTTCACGGAACCTTTAATATCAGCCTTTAGCTCAGAGAGAACGCAAGCCGTCCCGAGGAGCATGGCCGTGTGGGTGTCATGTCCGCAGGCGTGCATGACGCCGCTTGTCTTTGAGGCGAATGGTAGGCCGGTCTCCTCCAGCATGGGCAGCGCGTCCATATCGGCGCGAAGCCCGACGGTTTTGCCGTCTTGAGCGCCTTTCAGCAAGCCCACGACTCCATGCCCGCCGACGTTTTTCCTGACGTCAAGCCCAAGCCCCGTCAGAACCTCCGCGACAAGCGCGGCGGTTTTTTCTTCCTGCTCGCTCAGCTCGGGACAGCTATGAATGGCGTGCCGCCACTCTGTGACGCTGGGCGCGTACTTCTTGGCGAGCTCTTCTATTTTTTTGTACATGAACACACCCCTCTTTATCATTAGTATTTAATTTTAACTGTATTTAATTTTCAGTATATCTCAAAATCACGGTTTTTTGTTGTAAAAATCCGCCATCGTATCAGCAAGTTCAGCAAGCCGCCCCTGTTCCGCGTTTTTTAACCCGTCATGCTATGATAAAATCTATGAAAATGTCGTTATCGGCAATACAGAAACGATTTTATTGGTTTTTAGAGGTGACTTATAATGCCTGAGATTCTTGTGATAGACGACAACGCGGAGATACTGTCAGCCAACGAATCGTATTTGGCGCGGGAGGGTTTTGCCGTGACCGCCGCGCAGACCGGCGTCGCCGCGCTGTCTTTGATATCCTCCCGCAGGTTTGACTGTATCATTCTCGATATTCTGCTCCCCGACCTCGACGGCTACGCCGTATGCAAGGCCGCCCGAACCGTCACGGATACGCCTATCCTGTTCCTGTCCTGCTTAGACGAGCTCGACGAAAAACTGAAGGGGCTGATGATTGGCGGCGACGACTATATGACGAAGCCCTACAGTCTGCGCGAGATGTCCGCGCGCGTCCGCGTACTGCTCAGACGCGGGAGGCCCAAGGAAGACCCGGTCAAAAACGACGGCTTTTACGTCGACTTAGATAAAAGGATAATCCACACGAAAAAACAGAGCGTACTTCTGTCAAAAAAAGAATTTGAGCTGTTCATGCTGTTTTATGACAACCCCGGAGTCGTGTTTTCAAAAGAGGCGATACTTGGCGAGATTTGGCAAAAAGGCGAAGTGAACCCGCACGCCGTGACGGTTCATATAACGAACCTCCGCAAAAAAATGAGTTTCGCCGAGCCTCAGTTCGGGCGTATCGAAAGTAAATACGGAGACGGCTATCTACTAACTCCCCCCCCCCCCCCGCCGCCGCCAACCGCAGAAACTAAAAGCCGGGGATAAAGACGATGGCCGCCAAAAACGCCGACACCGCAAACGCTCCGCAATATCTGCCCGTCGCGGCGATGTTCCTGATTCTCATCTTTTTATTTATATACATGTGCCTGCCGCTCGAACAGGGGCGCGTAAAGGCGCGAGGCGGCGTTCTCGATTTGCGTACAGCTTCTATGACGGGCGTCATATATCCGCTCGCCGGAGAATGGAGCTTCTACCCAGGAGAGCTTCTTGAGCCAAAAGACTTTCAAAACGCGAATATAAGCGGCGATATGATAGCCATTCCGTCGTACTGGCGCGACGCGGGTTATCCCATGACCGGCGCGGTCACGTACCGCCTCACGGTGATGTTACCTGAGCCGAAAACGCCTCTGATGCTCTATATGCCAGAGCTGGGCGTCGCCTATAACCTGTGGAACAACGGCAAGCTCGTCAAACAAAGCGGAGTCGTCTCGGACAGCGCGGAACGCACGCGCCTGTCTTTGGAAAATGCCCTCATTCCGATAGAGGCCGAGGACGGCGCGGTCACGCTCGTCATGCAGATGAGCAGTTTCGAATTTCTGTACGGCGGATTGTCGGGCGCGCCTCTCCTCGGTCGCGCCGACGGGGTTATGAGGTATTTCATACGCACACGCGGGCTTTACTGCGCCGCGCTGGGCTGCGTCCTGATGACGGCGCTGTATCATTTATCCCTTTTTGTCTTTCGCCGCGACCGCACCTATATCCTGTTCGCTTTTTTATGCGCGATATGTTTTCTGCGGTTTATGTACGAGAAAAACGGACTTTTGGAGCACTTTCAGTTTATAGCTACGGACATGGGGTTCTGGCGGCAGTATTTCGCGCTACTTATGCTGCACTGTTCCGCCATAGGCGTTTTTACGCTATACGTGTTCAATCGCGATTTTCTGTCGCGGCATTGGCGCGCCATAGCGTTCTATGCCGCCTTTTGCGTTCTCTTTGAAGTTCTAATCCCGCGAAACAATATCTTTGCCCGACCGAGCCTTGTGCTTCTGGCGCTGCCGTTCACGGCGTTTCCCTTAGTCGCCGCGCTCAGATCTCCCGTGCTGAGGGAGGAAAAATGGACACGGCTTTATCTGGGGGCGCTTATTTTGTACTTTTTCGTCGGCATAGGCAACAAATTGGTCATGGACGGCGACCTCTTCATGCTGGGGCTTTTGAATAACCTGTTTATGATAATGGCCCAGAGCTTCATGTTGTCGAAGGACTACGCCAACGCCCTTGAGCTTGTCGAGAACACGAACGCCAACCTCGAGCTCATAGTGAGCGTTCGCACAAAAGACCTGCAGACCGCCAACGCCGCGATGAAAGACTTGATAACGAACATCTCCCACGACCTAAAGACGCCCCTGACGGTCATGAGCGTGAACCTTGAAAAACTTTCAGGAATAGCGCGCGAAGTGGGCAACGCCGAGCTCAGCCGCGCGGCGGACGACGCGTGGCGCAAAAACCTTGATATGCAAAGAATAACTCAGAACCTGTTCGAGATAAGCCGCATCGAGACGGGGCGAAGCCTGTACTCGCCCGAGTGGATTTCCCTGTCCGAGGTTATGCTGAGGCTCAGGGACAAGTACGAGGATTTCTTGGAGGCGGCGGGGCTGTCGCTTGAAATAGGGTACGACGAGGACGCTTTTTTGTGGTGTGATAACCGCAAGATCTGGAGCGTTTTCGACAACGTCATCTACAACGCCGCCCGTCATACGGCGAGCGGAGGGGTTTTCGTGAGCGCGGAAACGACAGGGGAAAACGTCGTTGTGACAGTAAGGGATTCGGGCGTCGGCATAGCGAGCGAACATCTGCCGCATATATTCGAGCGCTTCTACAAGGCATCGGGCGCGCGCGGCGCGCGCGATGGTGAAAGCGGGCTTGGGCTATATATAGTCAAAAACATAATGGAGTCGCTTGAAGGCGGCGTGTCGGCCCTGAGCGAAAGCGGCAAGGGGACATCGATAATACTGACGTTCAGGAAACGGCGGTAATCGCGCTGAAATTATTTTCCTGTTAGCCCCTTCTGACGCGCGCAAAGTGATACAATTAGGGCGAGGTGATATGGAATGACCAAAACGGCAAGCAAGAACAGTTAAAATTCTACAGGAGGCAAGCAACATGATAGCGGTCAATTATTCCAACGCTCTGAATAATTTTGAGGACTTCTGCGATACAGCGGTGCGTGACTTCGAGACAATTATCGTGACGCGCGGGTCTGATGAAAACGTCGTCATTATGTCTGAGGCCGGATATAACAACCTCATAGAGAACCTCTATGTGCGTAGCAACAAAGAAGATTATCAAGGCCTGCTCGAATCCATTGACCAGCTGAAACGGGGCAATGGGCAGGTCAGAACTTTGATTGAAGATGAATAAGATTTTCTCGGACGGCGCGTGGGAAGAATATCAATACTGGGTAGAAAACGACCGAAGAGTTCTGCGTAGAATAAACGAACTGCTCCGCGACATAGAGCGAGGCGGTAACTCAGGTATAGGAAAGCCTGAACCTTTGAAGCACGATTTAGGTGGCTTCTGGAGCCGTCGAATCACCGACGAGCACAGACTTATATACAGCATTGACAGCGATTCAATCTATATAGCAAAATGCCGAAATCATTATAAATGACCGCCCTAACGACGGCGAATAGGAAGGTAGAAGAAGCCGATTTGAGTATGACTGTCGCTATTGTTTAACGTTGTATAACCTTTGCGCGCGCAAAGTGATACAATTAGGATGAGGTGGTATGGAATGGCCAAAACGGCAAGCCTGAATATCAGAATCGATCCCGAAACAAAATCCGGCGCCGAACGGCTCTTTTCGCAATTCGGCATTACGGTCACAGACGCTGTGAATATGTTCCTCCGTCAGTCTTTGATGGTTGGCGGTCTGCCTTTTGAGCTGAAACAACCCCGCTACAACATGGAGACAGAGGCAGCTATTCAAGAAGCCCGCGAGATTATGGCCGGACGAATCAAGACAAAGGCATATCACAGCGCGCGAGAACTATCGGAGGAGCTCGATGGTGAAATATGAGCTCCACACCACTTCGCAATATCGCAAAGACCGCAAGAGGGCGAAAAAACGCGGACTCGATATGGGCTTGTTGGATGATGTGATTCAACGGCTTATCGAGGGGAAAACGCTTGACCCGAAGTTCGACGATCACGCATTGACAGGTAACTACGATGGCTTTCGTGAGTGTCACATCCAAAATGACTGGCTATTGATTTACGCGCGTGACAATGGCCAATTAGTTCTTGTAGTCACACGCACTGGGACGCATTCAGATTTGTTCTGATTGGGAAACTCAAATTATTTCCCTAATTTGCAATATTTTTTCTTTTATGCTATAAATAAGTCGAAATAATTCACCTATATGGAATGCGAACGGGCTTTTTGTCCGTTCGCATTCGCCATTTAAGGGCAATTGTCAAGAAAATCTTTTTTAAGTTTCCCCATTTTTTAAGCGCACCTCCAAAGGAAAAGCTGATTTGAGCGCGGTGATCTCTCATAGAACGATGAAATTCCGATGTACAGCTTGACAAATATTTCAGCCATGCCGTCAGCTATTGTGTAAAATGTGAATTTAGATAAGCCGTACAGTCGTTTTGAGACCTCAATAATTTCGAGAACCTCAATGCTCTCATCTATTTTTTCACTAAGTACGCCGATATATCCTATGGCGATGGACAGTAGCAGGTCAAGGTTTCGGATGGATTTCAATGAGCGCACAAGAAACCTCTCAAACCCGAAGCTCTGTTTCTTGAATTTGTAGTATTCTTCGATGCGCCACCTCATAAGGTATACCTTGATGACGGCAACGCAAAGCCGATTGTCGTCACTTGTAAGGTTAGTCAGGAGCAATAAAGGCTCTTTCCTTAAACCACGGCAAATCACAAGCCTTAGCGGCACATTTGGGTAATCCGGCAGTGATACGGGCGCTATGGAAACCTTGCAGTCAGATTTATCGCCGTCCTTTGTCTCAAATTTCAGGTTACACTTGCCTTTGTATTTCTTTGCCAATGTCTTTAAAAGTATCTTTTCACCCTTGAAGAGAATGGTGCGGTCATTCATGCGCACGATAAAACTCTCTTTGCGCGGG
>BNVG01000004.1 GCA_025997935.1 Synergistales bacterium
GCATGTAGCTTCCCCCGCCTGTTCCGTTGTTTACGGTCAGGGTATGGGCTAATGACGTCAAGACGGGGTAGATGCCGTCCTGAAGTATCCAGATTGCGGTATTCGCCCAGTCCGCGCCGGTCGGGTACGTGCCGGGGGTCTTCATATCGGACGTGGATTTGCCGGCTGTGGTCGAATCGACGAGGGTACCGGGGGCTTTTTCGTTGTCGTAGAAGCTGTCTATCACTGTGTACGCGATGTTGGCCAGGCCGCCAGCGTCGCCGCTCGTGACCGAGACCGTACCCGCGCTGTAGGAGGTTTGAATATCGTCCGCACTCCCGGCTATACCGCCCGCGTAGGAGGTGCCGGTGGTGGTGGCGGTGGTGGTGGAGACCGCGCCGATGTTGGCGCAGTAGTGGATGATGGCATTGTTGCGGCTGGTGCCCACCACGCCCCCGGCATAGGGGGTGGAATTACCGGAGGTGGCCTTGACCGAGCCGGCGTTGTAGGAAGACCAGATATCGCTGGCTTCGTTGTCTCCCACCACGCCTCCGGCATAGGCAGAGTCGCCGTCGGCTGTGACCGAGCCTGTGTTGTAAGAAGCGGAGATAACGCCGAGGTTGCCGGGGGGGTTGTCGCTGTTTGCTCCCGTCACACCCCCGGCATAGGCGCTGTTCCCCTCGGCAATGACGTCGGCGGCGTTGGAGCACTTATCAATAGTAGCAGAGGAGCCATACCCCAACACCCCTCCGGCGTAGGCGTTGTTTGTGTTCTTGGCGGAAATCGTACCGCCTGACACATGACAGTTGGAGATCGTCCCACTGAGATTTTTCCCAACCACGCCTCCGGCATAGACCTCTGTGACAGCGCCGGAGGTGGATTCGGCTCTGACGCTGACAACCGCGACGTTCAGGTCTTTGATCGCTGTGCCGGAGCTGATACTAGCGAAAAGCCCCGCGTAAACGTTGGATGCGGCGGATGACACGTTGACGGTGAGGCCGCTGATCGTGAAGCCGCCGCCGTCGAATGTGCCAGCGAAGCCGCCGCTCGCATTATACCCGATGGGCGTCCAGTTGGGATAAGACGACAGATCAATTTTGTTGGTGAGCGTGACGGTCTCGTTGGAAAATAAGTGTTGTGTAATCCCAGTCCCACTCACAATATCAGCTAATCCCGCTAATTGGTCGGCGGTAGATATGGTATAGGGAGGGCTGCCGGTGTACCAAGTGGTGTCCGCCGCCGCATACGCGGGAGGCGCGAAGGCCGCGCCTAACAGCGTAAATATTAAAAAGACAAGACACGTCGAAAGGGAGAAAATAGATTTGCGGCTCGCATGGTGACGCCGGAGAGAAGTGAGCGTTTGCATTATTTGAAAAAGCCTCCTTATGTAACAATACAAAAAATTCAAAAAATAAACCGTCAAGATAGTATATTACATTAAAAACCAAAAAGTTGAAAACACTTTGCCGGTTTTGAATGATATAACTATAAAATTTGCGCGCCGATTTGTAGGGGCGACCAACCCTACGAAAACTCCCCTGACGGAAGAAGCGTAGGTTGAGTTCCTCAAAATTATTCTTACGCAACCCCACGCTCGCGGGCAATAGGATTTTAGCGCAAAATAAGGTAAACTATAAACACTGCGCGACAATGTCTGCGTGGCGTTTCGCAAAACAGAAAGGGGAGATTTTGGAATGAAGAAGGGATTTTTCGCGGTTTTTGTTTTGGCGGCTTTTTTGACGGCGGCGGGCGGAGCTTTCGCGGCTCAGGCTATCAGAGTAGCGGTCATAGACGAGCCTCCGACGCTCGACCAGCACGTCGTGACGTCAGACCTCGCCACGATGATAGCGCAGCATATTTTTGAGGGGCTTTACACATTTGACTCCAAGTACGCCCCTGTGCCTATGCTCGTCGAGAAAGAGGAGATTCGCGGCGACGGTAAGGTCGTGGTTTTGACGCTCCGCGGCGGGGTGAAGTTCCACGACGGTTCGGACTTCGACGCGCTCGACGCGCTCGCTTCCCTGAACCGCTGGGGCCAGTACGGAAGCCGCGGCTCCGTGCTGTACGGCCAACTTGACAAAGTGGAGGCCACCGGCAATCTTGAGCTGACGCTGACTTTCAAAGAACCGTTCGCGCCCTGGAAAAACCTTTTGGCTTTTATCAATGGCGGCCCCGTTATCTACCCCAAGGAAGTCGTGGAGAAGGCCGACAAGACGCCTATCGACCCGTCTGGGTATATCGGCACAGGGCCTTATAAGTTTGCTGAGCGCAACGTGGGTCGTTTCATCAAGCTCGCGCGCTACGACGGCTACAAGCCGCGTACGGAAGCGCCGGACGGCTACTCGGGCAAGCGCGAGGCCGTGCTTGACGAACTGCTGTTTATTCCCGTTCCCGACGCCGCGACGCGCCTCAACGGCGTGAAGGCGGGAGATTACGACTACGCCGAGCAGATGGTAGGCGACCTCTACGATTCGCTCAAGGCCGATGGCTCCATCAAAATATCCGTCAATCAGGGAGCAAACGCCGGACTTATGTTCTTCAACTCGAGCGAGGGGATTTTCAAGGGCAACTACAAACTGCGCCAGGCCCTCGAGGCGGCGATGAACATGACGCCCGCGCTTCAGGCGGCCTACGGCGCGCCGGCCCTCTGGAAGGCAAACGGTTCGTTGATGCCTGAGACGACAGTCTGGTACTCTAAGGCGGCGACAGACCGTTACAGCCAGGGCGACGCCGCGAAAGCCAAGAAGCTCGCCGAGGAAGCCGGATATAAGGGCGAAAAAATAGTCTTCATGGCCTCCACATCCTACCAGCACCACTACGACACGACGCTCGTGCTGATAAAACAGCTTCAGGACGCCGGGTTCAACGTAGAGCACGCTATATTTGACTGGGCGACGCTGGTCTCCAAGCGCGGCGACCCCAAGCAGTGGGATATTTTCTTCACGCATCACGGCTTTGTGCCGGAACCGATGCTGTTCAGCTTTATGGGCAACACGTACGCCGGCTGGTGGGCGACGGACGCCAAAAAGGCGCTTGCCAAGAAGTTCTCCGAGACGATGGACTTCGCCGGGCGCAAAGCCGTCTGGGACGATATTCAGGCTCTTGTTTACGAGGAAGTTCCCGTCGCGAAGGTCGGCGAGTTCTTCAGCTATGACATATACTCGCCAAAGGTTCAGGGACTCTCCGAGTCGTCGCTTATATGGCCCAAGTTCTGGGGCGTAAGCGTAAAATAATTCTTTCCCGAACAAGACAACAAGATAAAAAACCGCGCCCCTCGTTTTTGGGGCGCGGTTTTTTATCTTGCGGATTTTTTTGATCTTACGACAACCATATAGCGCCGCCGGGGCCGAGAGGAAGATCCATCATAACCCACGCGACTAACTGTATCAGCCAGAAAATGGTGAACCAGAAGGAGAACGGAATCATATTGGCTATGATAGTCCCCATTCCGGTGTCTTTCTCATAGCGCCTCGCAAAGCCCAGGATAACCGGGAAGTAATAGAAGAGCGGAGAAAGCGGGTTTGTGATGGAGTCGCCGATACGATAGGCTATCTGCGTGACAGCCGGATTCATGTTCATCAGCATCAGCATCGGGACGAACACGGGCGCGAGGATAGCCCATTTGGCCGAGGCCGAGCCTATGAAGAGGTTGATTATACAAGACACGACCACGACGCCTATAAGAAGCGGAATACCGGTGAAATTCAACGCTTTCAGCACTTCCGCGCCCTTGACCGCGACGATGACGCCGAGGTTGCTCCACCCAAAATAAGTCGTGAACTGCGCGCAGAAGAAGCAGAGCACGATGTAGGGAGCCATATCCCTGAAAGCGTCGGTGATGTCGGCGAACATCTGCTTGTCGTTTTTGTATTTACCGCTGACGAAGCCGTAGATACAGCCGGGCACAAAGAAGAGAATCGCTATTGTCACGACGAGGCCGCTCATAAAGGGAGCGTTGGCCGATGTGATGGAGCCGCCCTGCGCCGGGTCGCCAAGGAAGGGGTCGGAGCCGAGGCACAGCAGCACAATAACGATGGCCGCCACGGCGAGGCCGCGGAGCGCGTATTTTACACCTTTTTCCTCCGCGGGCGTCAGGGCCTTCTGGTCGACTTTACCGTACTTGTTGAGATCCACACCCGCGAAGCGGGGAGCGACTATCTTTTCGGACACGAAAGTTCCGACGATCGTCAGGACAATGCAAGAGGCGATAAGGAAGTAGTAGTTGATGGCGGGAGAGGCTGCGTAGGCCGGGTCGATCATCCGGGCCGCGGGCTCAGTGAACCCGTAGGCGAGGGTATCGGTGAGCGCGAGAACGACAGCCGCGCAGAAACCGGCGGCCACCGACGCGAAGGCGGTAAACATACCGACCATCGGATTTCGCCCCATACTTAAATATGTAGCGGCGGCCAATGGAGGCATGATGACGAAGGCCGAGTCGCCGGCGACATTACCGTTGACGCTGATAAAGACGATAATCAGCGTGACCAGCGTCGGAGGTATGCCCGTCAGCATCTTCTGCATCAAAGCCGCGAGGAAACCACTCTTTTCGGCGACGCCCGTACCGATAACGGCCACAAGCACTATTCCCATCGGGGCGAAGCCGGAGAAGTTTGTGACGGCGCCGCTCCACATCCGCCTGAAGCCCTCTTTCGAGAGGAGGTTGATGGCCTCCAGAGTCTTTCCGGTCCCCGGATGCACAGCCGTGACGCCGAAGATACTGCAAAGCCAGGATACCACAAGCACCACTACCGCCAGGATGACAAACAACGTGACCGGATCGGGTAATTTATTGCCCGTCCGCTCGATCCACGTCAGAAAGCCCCCAAAAAAACCCTGCTTCTTTTCTGTTGCCTCCACCATATTAACGCGCTCCTTTAGTAAAATAGTTTGGAATGGATTCCAAAATACGCTATTATGCGTATTATGTCAAGTAGTCAATGAAATAAACAGCAAATTCTGCGTTAAAGTCTACTAAAATTACACTCGAGCGACGCCGCTTTCTTTCGCGGCCTTAGATACGGCTGTCGCCACCGCGCCGCGCACGCGGAGGTCGAAGGCGGCGGGCAGGATGTAGTCGGCTTTTAGTTCTTTGTCCGAGACGAGCGCGGCGAGGGCGTAGGCCGCCGCTATCTTCATAGGGTCGTTTATATCGCTCGCGCGGACATCGAACGCCCCGCGGAAAATCCCGGGGAAGGCCAGGACGTTGTTTATCTGATTGGGAAAATCGCTTCGCCCTGTGCCTACCACGGCGGCCCCGGCTTCGATTGCGGCGGACGGCATAATCTCGGGCGTGGGGTTGGCCATAGGGAAAAGAATCGCTCCCTTAGCCATATTGCGGACATCGCTCTGGGTGACGGCCCCAGGAGCCGATACGCCTATAAACACGTCGGCCCCTTTCAGAACGTCGCTGAGCTTGCCCTTTTTCAGGCCGGGGTTCGTCGCCTCGGCCATCTCTATCTTCTCATCGTTAAGTCCGTCTCTGCCCTTATATATCGCGCCCGCCCTGTCGCACAGCACGACGTCTTTCAGCCCCACGGCCATCAGGAGCTTCACGACCGCTATGCCCGCCGCGCCCGCGCCGCTCGTCACGACGGATATGTCCTCTATTTTTTTGCCGACGACCTTGAGCGCGTTCAGGAGCGCGGCCAGAACGACCACCGCCGTGCCGTGCTGGTCGTCGTGAAATATGGGTATGTCGCAGCGTTTCTTGAGTTCGCGCTCTATCTCGAAGCAACGCGGCGCGGATATGTCCTCTAAGTTCACGCCGCCGAAACTGCCGGCCAAAAGAGAGACGGTGTTCACTATGTCCTCGACTTTTTTGGAGCGCACGCAAAGCGGTATGGCGTCCACCCCTCCGAAGGCCTTAAACAGCACACACTTCCCCTCCATGACCGGCATCCCAGCCTCGGGGCCTATGTCGCCGAGGCCCAGCACAGCTGTTCCGTCCGTGACGACGGCCACGGTGTTCCATCTCCCGGTGAGCTCGTAGCTCAGGGCCGGGTTTTTCTGAATCTCGAGGCAGGGCTGAGCGACGCCCGGAGTGTAGGCGATGGACAGCTCATCCTTCGTCGTCACGGACATCTTGGGCACGGTTTCCAGTTTTCCTCTCCACTTGCGGTGCATCTTTACGGCTTCGGCCGCGTAATCCATATAAATCTCCCCCTACTAAAAATATTTCAGCGTCTCGTCCACGTCCGGCAAGTCCGTTATGTCCGCCGAATAATGAGCGAGCAGTATCTTTTGATTCTCATCTATGACGAACACCGCCGGAAGTTGCTGTTCGTTGCCCTCGTACAGTCCGTGCGTGATGCCGAGCTCGCTCGCCTCGGCTATGCGCTTCTCGAACCGCTCTGAGCGTTTATAGTCCCCCGGCAGGCTTTTTATGAAATACCCGAGGGGGGCGTATCCTATGTCAAACAAACGGTAAAGTTCTCCTTCCGGGTCGCAGATAAGCTCAAAGTCTATATCGTCTTGTTTGAGCGCCCCCTGAATAGTCTCCGGCGAGCTTTGGAGCACGACGTAGAGCTTTGCGCCGCGCGAGCTGAACTTCGCGCTCTCCGCGGCTATATCCCGAAACTCCAGCTGAGTCACCCTACAGCCGTAGTAGCGCAGAAAGAACAGGGCTTTCTTCCGCCCTCCGCCGTCCGCGTAAAAATTCTTTTTTTCTCCCCAGGGGGTGGAAAAATCGAAGTCGGGCGCTTTGCTTCCGATTTGGTAACGTTTCGGCATAAAATTGTCTCCTTTGCGTTATGTCGCGGGGAATTGACCATCAAAGACCGCGCGTCCCCGACGGTTCACATGATAACTGAAAAATCCGATGAAGTCTATAAGTTTTTCCATTTTCGCTCCAGCCGCCCCCCGCAAATCCGTGTTGTATAATTAGCGAGGCATTTCAAAAGAGAAGGAGAGGGTTTATTTGCTGGCTTATACCGTTCGCCGGATTTTCGGCATGATACCTTCGCTATTGCTGGCCTCCGTTATTGTCTTCTCGTTTATTCACCTGATCCCGGGCGACCCGGCTCAGATGATGCTGGGAGATTTGGCCACGCCGAGTCAGGTGGACGCGCTCCGCGAGGCTATGGGGTTGAACCGCCCGTTTTACGTTCAATATTTTATATGGCTTTCCGGGGTGGTTCGGGGCGATTTCGGGCAGTCGATATTTTTCAATCAGCCCGTCCTGAGCGTCATAGCCGACAGGGCGGAGACGAGCGTTCTTCTGGCTCTTTTGTCTATCACTATCGTCATACTGATAGGCATACCGGTGGGGGTCTTGTCCGCCATCAAGCACAACAGCAGGCTTGATCAGGCCGTATCCGCCCTCTCGATGTTCTTCGCCTCCATTCCGACGTTTTGGCTCGGGCTGAACTTCATGGCGCTTTTTTCGGTGACGCTCGGGTGGTTCCCCACCTCCGGCTTTCCGTCTATTCTGCAAAGCGGCGACTGGAGCAATATCCGCTATCTCATACTCCCCGCCATAACGCTCGCCGCGCCCAACAGCGCCCTCATAGTCCGCCTTACGCGCTCGAGTATGCTCGACGTGTCGAACGCCGACTACGTCAAGACGGCGCGGGCAAAGGGGCTTTTGGATTGGCGCGTGAATATGCGGCACATCTTCCGAAACTCGCTCGTCGCGGTGGTTTCGGCTTTGGGCTTCACTTTCGTCGCGCTCGTCGCCGGGGCTGTCGTCACGGAGACGGTGTTCTCGTTGCCGGGCGTGGGGAGGCTCGTCGTGGAGTCGCTCCTGCGTCGCGACTATCCGACTATTCAGGGGATAATCTTGGTGGTAGCCTTTCTTTATATGGCCATCAATCTCTTGGTCGACCTCTCTTTCGCGCTCCTCGACCCGAGAATCAGATACAGCTGAGGCGCTTACAAAATGAATAAAAAATATCGCTTTTTGTTTCGCCGCAAAATCGCGCTCCTGGGGTTTTTGTTTATAACAGCGCTTATCTTTACGGCCATAGCCGCGCCGTTTTTGGCTCGGGTCTCCCCCCTGACGCTCGACCCCGCCAACAAGCTAATTCCGCCGGGAGGCGTCGCCCTGCTCGGCACGGACAACTTCGGGCGCGACGTGGCGAGCCGCGCCATATACGGAGCGCGGACAAGCCTTGTCGGGGGCTTCGGCGTGGTCGTCCTGTCCACGGGGCTTGGCGTACTGACAGGCGCGGTGGCCGGGTATTTCAGACGCCTCGAGCCTTTTTTGATGCGTATAATCGACGTTATGATGGCCTTTCCGCCGTTGCTTCTGGCCCTCGTCTTAGTGTCCATTTTCGGGCGCGGCATGGTCAACGTCATAATAGCGGTGGGCGCGACGTATCTGACGCGCACGGCGCGCGTGGTCTACGCCCTCACCCTCAAAATCCGCACCGAGCCCTATATTGAGGCGGCGACGGCCGGGGGCGTGAAGCCCTTTGCCATAGTCCTGCGCCACATCCTCCCCAACATGCTCTCTCCCATCATCGTGCAAAGCACGTTCACGTTCGCTTTTTCTCTATTGGATCTGGCGGCGCTCGACTTTTTGGGTTTAGGCATACCGCCCGCCATACCGAGCTGGGGCAATATGCTGAGCGAGGGACGTATGTACCTCACGCGCGCGCCCTGGCTGCTTCTGTGCCCCGGCGCCTGCATAGTCCTGACCGTCCTGTCGTTCAACCTCGCGGGCGACGCCCTGAGAGACAGGCTCGACCCGCAGCTTCGCCGCAACATTGAGGGGGTCTGAGCATGGCGGGCGATATAGTCTCCATAAACAACCTGCGCGTGAGCTTCCCGTCCGAGTCCGCCCGCATTTATCCGGTGGACGGCGTGAGCCTCAAGATTTTGAAAGGCGAGACTCTGGGATTGGTGGGCGAGTCCGGCTGCGGCAAGTCCATGACTTCTTTGGCCCTTATGGGCCTGCTCCCGCGCCCCTTAGGTCGCGTCGACGGGGGTGAGATAATTTTTAAGGGACGCAACCTTATAGGCATAGCGGACGCGGAGATGGCCAAAGTTCGCGGACGCGACATATCAATGATTTTTCAGGACCCGATGACGTCGCTGAACCCCGTCTACACGGTTGGAGACCAGATAATCGAGGCGATACAGGCTCATGAACGCGTTCCGAGGACGGAAGCGCGCCGCGTCGCCGTGGATATGCTCAGAAAAGTCGGCATACCAAGCCCCGAAAAGCGCATAGGGGACTATCCGCACCTTATGAGCGGCGGTATGAGACAGAGGGTGATGATAGCGATGGCGTTGTCGCTCAAACCCGAGCTTCTGATAGCCGACGAGCCGACAACCGCCCTCGACGTGACCATTCAAGCCCAGATTCTCTACCTGATGAACGACCTCAGGCGCGACTTGGGCATGTCTATTTTGCTCATAACGCACAACATGGGGCTTGTCGCGGAGAACGCCGACAGAATCGCCGTCATGTACGCGGGTCGAATCTTAGAAGAAGCCCCGACAAAAGGGCTTTTCGCGTCGCCTCTGCACCCGTATTCGCGGGGGCTTTTGGATTCCATCCCACGCATGACGGGGGGCGGCGACAAATTGCAGTCCATTCCGGGCATGGTTCCGCCATTGAACGATCTGCCAAAGGGATGCAAATTTTTCGGCCGTTGCGCCCGTTCAACCGAACCGTGCGAGACGAAAGAACCGCCGCTTTTTCAAAAGGGAGAAGGGCATAGCGTGCGCTGCTGGCTGTATGAGGAATGATCAAAAACGGCATGGCAGGGGCGACCGCCGCTACGAAAAACAATGAAAGGAGACGCACATGAACAATCCGTTTTTGCGCGTTAGAAATCTCAAAAAATACTTTCCCGTAAACTCCGGGATATTTCACCGTACAAAGGGCTTTGTCAAGGCCGTGGACGACGTGAGCTTCACCGTCGATGAGGGCGAGACGCTGGGGTTGGTGGGCGAGTCGGGCTGCGGCAAGTCCACGACGGGGCGCGCCATTTTGCGTTTGACGCCCGCCGAGGGCAGCGTCGCGTTTCGGGGAGAAGAGCTTTTGTCTCTGACGGGCGATAAATTGAGGCGCGCGCGGAAAGATTTTCAGATGATATTTCAAGACCCCTACGCCTCGCTCGACCCACGCATGACCGTGCGGCAAATTGTGAGCGAGCCTCTCAGCGCAATCTTAGGACGGGGGCAGAGGCGCGAGGAAGACGACAAGGTCGCCGAGATTTTGGAGGCCGTGGGGCTCGGCGCGGGCGCTATGTCGCGCTATCCGTTCGAGTTCAGCGGGGGGCAGAGACAGAGAGTGGGCATAGCGCGCGCGCTTATAACGCGCCCCGCCCTCGTTGTCGCGGACGAGCCAGTCTCCGCCCTCGACGTCTCCGTTCAGGCGCAGGTGATAAACCTGCTCGCCGAGCTACGAGAACGCTTCAACCTTACGTATCTTTTCATAGCGCACGACCTGAGCGTTGTCCGTCACATCAGTGACCGCGTCGCGGTCATGTACTTAGGCCGCGTCGTAGAGCTCGCCCCCAAAAACGCCCTGTTCGACAGGCCGCTTCACCCCTACACTCACGCGCTACTGGCCTCCGTGCCCGAGCCCGACCCATTCCGCAAAAAAGAAAGAATGATATTATCCGGCGACGTCCCAAGTCCGCTGAACCCACCCTCCGGCTGCTCGTTTCACCCGCGCTGCGCTCACGCCGAGGCGATATGCGCCTCCGAAATTCCTGTTTTGGAAGACCGCGGCAAAGGGCATTTCGCGGCCTGCCATTTTACCCGCGCTTAACGCCGCAATATCGTAGCCATGCCCCCTACGCCTTCACATCCAACCCTTCCGGCTCTTCCGTCCCTTCCGTCTCAACGTTATCCAACTTCTCCTTCAACGCCTTCACAAACTCCACAACCACATCAGCCGGGATCTTACGCACTACGCTTCCGTCTTTGTTGTCTATGATATTGAGCTGTACAAGCTCAGCTTCTTCTATTACCTCATACCTCAAAGAGCGGTCGAACATGGATAAGACCTCAGCTGTGTTCTCCAAGGCTTTGCGTTTCTCCTCTTCCGTCAGCGTAGGGGCGACCGCCCCCGGTCGCCCGTCCTTAAACGCCGATCGTTCGTGCGTGAGAACAACCGTCATATGCGAAAACGGGCGACCTAGAGCGGTCGCCCCTGCGTTCGTTGTCTTGGGTTTGGCCGAGGCGGGTTTACTCTTCATCGTAAACTTGAGCTTTTCAGCGCTCTTTATCGTGCTGAGATTCAGAGCGCGACGCCTTATATCAGGGTCGTCACTTAAAAAATCTTTGCTTAGAACTTTGACTTCCATGTCTTAATCGCCTCCAAAGGTTCCTTCAAGACGGGCGGCGGATTGCCGCCTCTATAGATAAACGCGGGGAAAGAAGTTGAAGAACAGGCAACAACCCTATTCAATGATGTATAATATCATATCAGAAGGGGTTCTAAGTAAGTCAGGGCTTACTACATAACGGGGATCTTGCCCTCCGATAAGCAGCGAACCGGCGAAGCATGAGCCGTGTGAGTCGCTTAGTTTCTTCACCAAAGTCTGGTGATAAAATGCGAAAACGCGTTAAATCTAAAAGCAGACGCAGCGGTAAGATATTTACCCGACCAAGGTTTTCATACTTTGCCGCTGTGAGCGTCCCAGACGCTGACGTTGAAGCTGTTCTCGAAACTGGCCTGAATCTCGTTCAGGGAGAACGCCTTGATGACATCTTCGTCACCGGCGAAGCTGATTTCACCGGCTACGCCGGCAATGGCGGAGCGGACGACGAACGTTCCGTTTACGGACTCAGACGTTCCGTCCTGCCTGTCTTCCGAGCCGACAAAGCTGACGAACTTGTTGGCCGACGGATCGTCTGTAGTAGGATCGATGGAGAGATTGGCCTGCTGGCCAATCTGCTTGGCGATGGCGTCGTTGAGCTTCGTCTTGACGTCGTTCAGTGTGTCGGTGGCGTAGAGCGTGACTTTGGTGTTGACGCCGTCGCCCTGCGTTATGGTGAGAGTCTGAGCGTCCTTGAGCAGGAAGCGGCCCTCGGAGTTCCAGAACTTGTCGAGGTCGCGAAGGATAACGTCGCCCTCGGCCACCTGGCCGATGTAAGCGGCGGTGAAGGACGCAAGGGTATTGCCAGTGTCGAAATTGGTGATCCGCGTATCGAAGTCCTTGCCCAAATTCAGGACGATATCGCCGGTGTAGACGTCGCCGTTCTCCTCGTTGATATAGAAGTTCTTGAAGTGGACATCCTGACCCTTAACCTCAGACTTGTCAAGCGTATAGGACAACGCGGCGTCTTTATAAGTGACAGAGTTATTCGTCGTAGGATTGGCTCCGCCTGTTAATGTGCTCTTCCAGCCATCTTTCCAGTCAGCGGTTTGTTTTCCCGAGATATTGAAATTCACGAGATCAGAGCCGGTTCCTGTGGCTACGACGTTATATGCCAACTTGTCGCCCAGTTTGAAGTCGGTCGAAACGAGTCCCGTCCCCGTGCCAGTCAGAGCGGCTATAAGTTCACCGGCGTTGCCGTCGATGAGGCTGGAGATATCGAGAACATTCTCGTTCAGCGTTATGTTCTGCACGCGCGTCAGGACTTTGCCGTCTGTATCCAGGATGTTGGAAGTGGCCTTGAAGCTCACGGCTTTCGTCGTGTCGTTGACTGCTGTGACTTCAAGAAGAATACTGGCGTTCTTCTTTGCGCCGGAGCCGTCTATCCCGATAGCCGCGTCGTTCGCGCCGTAGCGGCCAACAGCATCCAAAGTGGTGGTGATCCCGATTGCAGCCGGAGTCCCCGTACCTATTGATCCGGTCTTTGGGCCGGTGAAATTAAAGTCAATGTGGGTGCCTGCAACAATATCACCGGTATTATCTGCAAAGGTAACATCGAACGTGATGGGCGTCGCGTTGGGGTCGTCCAATATTACCGTAAGCTGTCCGGTGGCGCTCATACTGCCCGTCTTTGAAAAACTTCCGTAATCTACGCCGTTAATTGTTAAGTTTGTAAAGTGAACTTCGACATTGTCACCGGCGGCGTAGGCACTGAAATCAACAGCATTGTTCCATATGATGCTCGCATTACCTTGCAACGCGATGTTATTACTGCTGGCTTTAGCCACAGTGCCAGTAGCAAGAGCAGTACCGGCTCCGACTGCTAATGGTGTTCCAGACACACTCGAAGCCAGCGCGGCTGTCACCGTAACTGTAGCATCATCGCCACTTTGAATGTTAGCTATGGTTGTAACGCCGCTGAAATCCAATGACCACGTCACACCGGTAGAGGATGTGAAAGTCCCAATTCCTGTTGCGTCTACATTTACATCAAAGCCTTCGGTTCCGTTGCCGAAGTCTCCCTCAACGTGATAGTCGCCAACGCCGTTTACAACGTTTGTCGCCGCTATATTGATAGCACCACCACTGAGAGGTACGGGGCTGGTTTTGTCGCCGGGGGTGAGTTTTACGCCATCAAATTCAACGTTGTTGTTGCCGGTGGTCGGAGCGCTCGTCGACCACACGGGGTCGCCGGCAGTAATATTCCCCTTGCCAACTTTGAAAGTAATTTCATCGCCTGTGCCTGCGGCTCCTGCGGTTAAGGCTGTTACGTCAACGCCGCTCAGGTCGAGAGTAACATTCAGCGGCGAGTATGCGTCGGTGGCTTTTGCTCCGGCACTGCCGGCGGTGGACACATACAGAACTTCCGCAGACGCTTTTGTCTTGGTGGAAACCCAGAATGACCCGATATCAGGACCGTCTTGGGCGGCGCCGGCGCCGACGCTCGGCGCTGAGGTCTCATTATATGATATAACGAACTCAACCGCGCCTGTGACGGTGTCAATATTGTTGACGGTCAGAGTGACATCGTACTCTCCATCGGAGTAGTTTTCAAAAGTTGCTGTCAGACCCGCGAGCGGGTTGCTGGCGGTCGCGGTAACATCGCTAAGCCCGACCACATAGTCGCCGGCCGGAACGTTATTCACGGATACGCCGTTGATACCGGCCTGCCCGTTGGTGCTGACGTTCATGACCACGTCGGCGTGTTTAATCGTGAAAATGTCCGACTTCTGAACCTGAGCCTTGCCGGGTATGGCGTTGATGTCGATAACGAAGTTACCCTCAGTCGTTACCTTCTGACCGAACTGGTCGATGGTGCGAAGCCCGCCGTTGATAATGGCGCTGGTGGACAGCTTGTCAGCTGACCATAGAGCCGCCGCTGAACCATCAAGCAACTTCTTCTTGTTGAACTGAGTAGTGTTGCCTATGCGGGTTATTTCCTCACGGAGCTGGTCGATTTCAAGCTGTATGTAGCCTCTGTCCTGCTGAGTAAGAGTATCGTTGGCCGCCTGAACGGACAGCTCGCGCATACGCTGTAGAATGCTGTGGGTCTCGCTAAGAGCGCCCTCAGCGGTCTGAATCATGGAGATGCCGTCTTGAGAGTTGGAGACCGCTCTGTCGAGGCCCTGAATCTGGGCGCGCATTTTTTCGGATATAGCCAAGCCCGCCGCGTCATCAGCCGCTGAGTTGATACGAAGACCGGTGGAGAGTTTCTGAATAGAACGCTCGATAGCGCTTGAAGTGCGATTGATTGTGTTGTAAGTGACAAGTGCGGGGATGTTGTGATTGACTACCATTGCCATAATAAAATTCCTCCCTGTGTGTGAAGCGCGTCTTGCGCTCCAGAACAAGGCAGAAAGACCTGTATATCACTAAATATATATTTGGCGTAACCGTACACCGTGACGTACGAAAACGTACATATTTCCGTACACATAATTATTCAAAAACACTGTTTTTATAGGGTGAAAAGGCTGATTTTTCGCCGCGTTTCGCGCGTGTTTTCGGTCGGTTTTTGCCTATGCCGAACAACCAATTCGTCTCCGTTCTCGCGATTATTTTGCCGCTCGCGAACTTGCGTTTTCATATCTTGCCTCATATAATGAAAAATATTTATAGGACTTGGGCGAGTACCGGATTGACCTCAAGCCAAATCGAGACGTTGTAGCAAACGACGAAAGGGGTTTTCAATCGTGAAAGAAGTTCATATGTTTTTGATGGAGACTTGCCCTCACTGCAAAAAGGCAACCGCGCTAATGGAGGAAATATTCGCGGAACACCCTGAGTATAAGGATGTTCCGCTCAAGAAAACCGACGAGACGAAAGAGCCGGATTACGCGGCTACGTTTGATTATTATTACGTCCCGACGTTTTACGTGGACGGCGAAAAGCTCCACGAGGGCGTCCCTACCAAGGAAGCCGTAGAGAAGGTATTCGCCGCCGCCCTGTCTTAATTATCTTATTGCGTAGACGTTGCCGTCAGCGCTACCCAGAAACAAGATACCGCCCGCGAACGCGCCGCGCGCGCGGATTTCGCCGCCCGTCTGGAACGTTGATTTAAGAGCGCCGCTCGTCGCGTCAAGAATAGAAAGCGTTCCGTTTCCGCCGCCGACAAAGACAAGCCCGTCGGCCAAGATCGGCGCGCCCGAAACGGCTCCGCCCTTTGTGTCGAAGCTCCATTTAACCGAGCCGTCAGCTTTTTTGAACGCTACGACTTTACCGTTAGCCGAGCCGACTATTATAGTATCGCCATACACGGACGGCGCTGTGGTCACGGGCTCTCCAATATTGGCCCTCCACTTGGGAATCACGCCCTTGATTTGGACGCGCTGAACGGAGCCGTCCCAGCTTGAGTAGTAAACTTCGCCGTCGCTGACGGAAGGCGTGTTGATAGCCCCGCCCGCCCCGCCGCCCCAGAGGCGCTTGCCGGAGTTGGGGTCTATGACGCTGAATTTTCCGTTCTGTTCGCCAAGCCAAACAAGCCCCTCGGCGAAAAGAGGCGCGGAGCGCAGATCGCCTTCGGACTTGTACGCCCAAAGCTCTTTTCCGTTTTCAAGCGACAGGGCGAGCAATTTGCCGTCGCCGCGGACATAAAAAACCTTGCCGTCCCCTATGGCGGCTCCGTCGCTTGTGGTTTCGGATCCGCTGTCATTCGCGGGCAAATGTTTCCAGAGCGTCGCGCCGTCCGTCGTCCGCAAAGCCGTTATCGTCCCGTCGGCCTGGACTATGACTACGCTACCGCCCGAGACGGCGGGAGCGCCGATAATGGAGTTCGCCCCGTCGTACGCCCAAGCCGCCTGGCCTGACGCTACGTAGACGGCGTGCAACTTGCCGTTGATGTCGCCCGCGAAGACCAAGCCGCCCTCCGAGCTGATAGAGCTGGTTATGCTCACCCCAGCCTCGTAAATCCAACCCAAGACTCCGCCCCAGGCAAGCGCGCGAGCCGAATGAGACAGCAGAAGCAGAGTAGCGCAAAGCACGGACGCGCATATCTTTCGATTCAAAACCTTCATAAACCGAACCTCCATATAAAATTGTGAATAGTTGGTCTCAAATATATCTTAGAACGATTTGCGCGATAATGGAGACAACCACGGCGCTCAAAATACCCCACAATTGCGCCTCTATCCTATCAATTCGCGTATTTGTCTGCGTGTTTGTGGATTTATTTTCATCTCGAACATCTTTAATATCCGCTTTGAGTTCCGCCCGAACGCTGTCAATTTTGGCGTCCATCTTATCTAAGCGCGCGTCTATTCTCTCAAGCGTCTTTCCTATCGCTACCAATGTGGAATCAACGCGCCTCACGGTCTCACCTCTTGGCCGTATTTTATCATATCTTGGGATTGTCTATAAACGTCTCGTAAAAGCGCCGCCTGAAAGCCGGGAAGCTCCCGTCGATGATGGCCTCGCGCGCGCGCTCCGCGAGACGTATCGTGAAGCGCAGATTGTGCCACGAGCAAAGGCGCGCCGCTAAGATCTCCCCGGCGTGGTAGAGGTGGCGCAGATAGGCCCTCGTGAAGTTCCGGCAAAGGTAACAGTCGCACTCGGGGTCTGGGGGCGTGAAGTCTCGCTCGTATTTTTTAGCCTTTATATTGACCCGCCCGAATGAGGTGAAAAGCGTCCCCGTGCGTCCGTTTCGCGTGGGCAGTACGCAATCGAACATATCGACGCCGCGCGACACGCCCTCGACGATATTGGGCGGATACCCCACGCCCATCAGGTATCGCGGCTTTTCGGAGGGCATGACAGCCTTTAACACATCGAGCATTTTGTACATATCTTCGTGCGACTCGCCCACCGAAAGCCCGCCTATGCCGTAGCCGGGGAAATCTATCTCTATAAGCTCCCGCGCCGAGCGAAGGCGCAAATCCTCGAAAGTCGCGCCCTGCACTATGCCAAAAAGCGCCTGAGAGCTTTTTGTATGGGCCTCTTTGGACCTCCGTGCCCAAAGCGTGGTGCGCGCAACGGCCCTTTCCGCGTCGTCGTGAGAGCAGGGAAGCGATACACATTGATCAAAGCACATGGCTATGTCGCTGTCGAGCTTGCTTTGTATATCCATCGCCCACTCGGGCGACATGGTATGAGGCGAGCCGTCTATATGAGAGCGGCAGAACACGCCCTCGTCCGTCACCTTGCCAAGCGTCGCGAGAGAGAAAACCTGAAAGCCGCCCGAGTCCGTCAGTATGGGGCGGCTCCAGTTCATAAAACCGTGAAGCCCGCCTGCCTCGGCTATGACGTCAGACCTGTCTTTCAGGTAGAGATGGTAAGTGTTGCAGAGGAGGATTTGCGTATGTATTTCCATGAGCTCGTCAGGGCTCATGGCTTTCACCGTGGCCTGTGTGCCGACAGGCATAAAGACGGGGGTTTTTATCTCCCCGTGCGGCGTAACAAGCGTACCGGCGCGCGCGCCCGTAGAGGCGCAGACCGCGTCGATTTTGAAGCTGAAAGGGCTATTCATCAATTATTATTCGCTTTTGTCAGCGCGACATCTCGCAATGCTTTATAGAACTTACCCAAATCAATTGGCTTGACGAGGTGATCTTCCATACCAAGGCTCAGGCAGCGCATTTTCTCCTCGGGGAAGGCGTGAGCCGTGAGCGCGTAGACAGGTATGTCTCGATACTCAGGCGTTTTCTTTATTATTTCGGTGGCCTCGTAGCCGTCCATGACCGGCATTTGTAGATCCATCAGGACAAGATCGAAGGGCGTGTCGCCGCGCTGTCGGGCCTCGCTTAAACGCTCTAAGGCCTCGTGTCCGTTCACCGCGCCGGTCACTTCGATGCCGACTGAGCTTAGAAGATCTTCAGCTATCATGGCGTTGATTTCATTATCCTCCACCAACAAAACGCGCATACCTTTCAGGATAGCGTTTTCGTCTTCGGACTCCGCCGCGTCCATAGCTTCGTCCGCGACGCTGTCCTGCGTCTTTGTCTTCGCGGCGAGCGTGAACGGGCAGGAGAAGCTGAACGTCGTACCCTTGCCCTCTTTGCTGGCGACAGATATTTGCCCTCCCATGAGTTTCACCATCTGACGGGTGATGGCAAGGCCAATTCCCACTCCGCCGTACTTGCGGGTTGACGAGTTGTCCGCCTGATTGAAGACGGCGAATATTCCTTTCAGCTGTTTCTTGCCTATGCCTATTCCGGTATCCTCCACCGCAAACCCTAACTTTATATCGTCGCCGGCGATGCCGCTTTGGTAACGCTCCATTACGAAAGCGCGGACGGTAATGGAGCCTTTCTCGGTGAACTTGAACGCGTTGTTGAGCAGATTGATAAATATCTGCCTCAGACGCAGCGGATCCCCCATGAGCGCGTCCGGCAACGCTCCTTCTATATCGAAGTTCAAAGACAAGCCGGATTCGGACGTCTGCTTCTGGAAGAATATAGCGAGATCGTCGAACAGCGCTTTTATATCGAACGGGACGCACTTTAGCTCCATATCACCGGCGTCCGCCTTGGAAAAATCGAGGATGTCGTCGACAAGCCCCAGCAGGGTGGACGACGTCCGCTGCATTTTCTCGGCATAGTCATGTTGCTTGTCGTCCATCCTGGTTTTAAGTAAAAGGCTGGTCAGCCCTATAATCGCGTTCAGGGGTGTGCGAATCTCATGGCTCATATTGGCCAGAAAGAGACTTTTTGCCCTGTTTGCCGCCATAGCCGCCGTCATGGCGTTCTTTAACTCAAAAACCATCAACCTGAGCGCTCTGGACAACGCGCCTATTTCGTCGTTGCTTTTGATAAGCGGCACCTCTGTGTCGAAATTCCCCCCGCCCAGAATTTCGGCGGCGTTGGACAGTAAAATTATCGGCTTCGTTACGCTCTTCGCTATAAGGAAAAGTATGAGCGCGATAACGCACGTCGCCGCTACGGACATAGCTATGGCGTAATCTCGTATGCCGTTGGCGTTACTGAGAACCTTTGACATGGGGATGCTCACCGCGACGGACCACGGTTTCGTGACTTCGCTGAACTGAATGGGGTTATATACGGTGTAAAAATCCGAATCGGCCATGATATAAGGCTTGCCGTTTTGAATAGCGTCTTTTATGGCGGACGCGTAACGCGCTCTGGGCGTACCGGCTAAGGCTTCCGTCAAATCCTTGCCGAGATAGGGTTTATCGGGGTGCGCCACAACGGCTCCGGCGTTTGAAAAAATCTCCGTGTACCCTCCCTGCTCGTGAGGAATTACCTTGGAGACCATCTCCTGCAGTTTATCGAGAACTATGTCAGAGGCCACAATCCCTATGAATTTGTCGTTTTGAATTATCGGAAAGATAAAGCTGGCGAGCATTACGGAGTGCCCCTGCACTTCGTAGGGATAGGGGTCGGTTATGTATTCGTGACGCTCTGTTTTGGGGACGATGTACCAGTCCGCTATGTCGACGTCATAGAGAGGTTCGACATCGATGTTGCCCCCAAGTTTGTTCCAATAAGGGATATATCTCCCCGTCTCGTCGTAAGCGGGCTTCATTCCGGCGTAAAGGCTGTCTTTACCGTCTAACGCGTCGGGGTCGTAAGCCACGCAAAACGCGGTTATATATTCTTTTTTGGACAGAGTATGCTTCAGGATGTCGTTCATCGTATCTCTGTCGGTGATGTCGTGGGCCTTCAACACCTCAAACACGGACGCCAATGTCTCCGAGGTTATCCTCGCGCCCTGCAATTCAGCTCTGATTTCATTTTCGTATTTGTCGGCCGTCTCTTCCGCCAAGCTGAAAGCGTCTCTCCTGGCCATTTCGAAAGCCCTGTTGGAAACGATAATTGTGAGTAGCGCGAAAGACACGATAACGACTGTCGAAACCAGGAAGAATATCTTTGTTTGCAGTCTCAGATTTTTGAACACAATGTCCACCCCCCACATAGTAATGCAATTCATTATACTACGAATCACACGCCGCCGCCCGTCGTAGAGGCGACCGAGAGCGGTCTCGCCCCTACCGTTTCGCCGTTCACCATCCGAAAAGACGCCCGGCGTTCTCGGCGACCGCGCGCGCCAGATGTTCGGTTTCCACGCCCCGCGCCTCGGCTATGGTCTCATAGACATAGCGGACAAAGGCCGGCTCGTTCAGCTTGCCCCTGTGAGGTTTGGGGGCGAGATAGGGCGAGTCCGTCTCGCAGAGCAGACGGTCTTCCGGGATTTTGGCTACGACCCGCCTGAGCTCGTCACCCTTCGCCCAGGTGACGGGGCCTCCTATTGAGACATAGGCGTCTAATTCGCTCATGGCCGGCAGATACTCAAGCCCTCCGGCGTAACAGTGAAACATCAGTTGTCCGTGACCGCCGCTCCGCAAAAGCGACAGGGCGTCCTTCATAGCGCCGCCGCTCCCGGCGTTTTCGGGCTTCGCTTCCCTTATGTGAATCACAAGCGGCTTTCCAATTTTCAAAGCCCATTCGATTTGAAGCGCGAAAACGCGCGCCTGAACATCGCGCGGGGAGTGGTCATAAAAATAATCAAGCCCGGCCTCGCCTATGGCGACGACGCGCCTGTCATCCGCGAGGCGCGTAAGCTCCTCCGGTAAAACGTTCCCTATAATGGTTTTGGCGTCATGAGGATGAACGCCAACTGTAGCATATACACCCTCGCGCTCATATGTATGCGACAGCTCCACGGACAGGCGGCTGCTCTCAATATCAGACCCGGCTACCAGCATACGCGTGACGCCGGCCTCGCTTGCCCTCCGCGTTACGCCCTCCGCGTCGGCGAACAATTCGGGGGAGTTTATATGGCAATGAGCATCGCAGTACATTTTCAGATTTTATTTCACTTTACCGGCAGGCCGGTGTTGTCCTTGAGGTACACGTCGTGCGCCCCGCCCTCCATGATGCTGAGCGACGACACGGGCGTTATTCTGGCCTTTTGCTGAAACTCGGGGATAGTCACCGCGCCGCAGTTGCACATCGTTGAGCGTATCTTTTGCATAGCGACGCTGATGTTGTCGTGAAGGCTCCCCGCGTAAGGAACATAAGAGTCCACGCCCTCCTCAAACGATAACCTGCCGCGCCCCGTCTCGCCCTGGTCGTATCTTTGCCAGTTCCGGGCGCGCAGCGAACCCTCGCCCCAGTATTCTTTCATATAGCTGTTCCCCACCACGACGCGGTTTGAGGGGCTTTCGTCAAAGCGGGCGAAATACCGCCCCAACATGCAAAAGTCCGCGCCCATCGCGAGGGCCATAGAGATATGGCAGTCATGCACGATGCCGCCGTCAGAGCATATGGGCACGTAGACGCCAGTTTTTTCGAAATACTCGTCCCGCGCGGCCGCTACCTCTATGACCGCCGTGGCCTGCCCGCGTCCTATTCCTTTAGTCTCGCGCGTTATGCAGATGGAGCCGCCGCCTATGCCCACCTTCACGAAGTCCGCGCCGGCCTCGGCCAAAAACAGAAAGCCGTCCCTGTCGACGACGTTGCCCGCGCCTACTTTGACGGCGTCTCCGTAGCGCGCGCGCACGTATTCGAGCGTTATTTTCTGCCACTCGCTGAAGCCCTCCGAGGAGTCGATACAAAGCACGTTGGCCCCGGCGTCTACAAGGGCGGGAACGCGCTCCTCGTAGTCGCGCGTGTTGATGCCCGCGCCTACGACGTAGCGCTTGAGGTCATCGGTAAGCTCGAGCGCGTTTTCTTTGTTCGATGTGTAGTCCTTGCGGAATACAAGCGCGACAAGGCGTCCGTCGTCGCTCAGAATGGGGAGGGTGTTCAGTTTGTGATCCCAGATAACGTTGTTGGCTTCTTTGAGGCTCGTGCCTTCGGGGACGGATATTATCTTTTCGAGGGGGGTCATAAAGTCGCGGACTTTGGTGTCGCCGCTCATTCGTGTGACGCGATAGTCGCGTCCTGTAACTATGCCGATAAACTTTCCGCTCTGGCTTCCGTCCTCCGTCACGGACACGGTGGAGTGTCCGGTTTTCTCCTTGAGGGCCAGGATGTCGGCCAGTGTTTGGTCGGGGCGGATGTTAGATTCGCTTGTTACAAAACCGGCCTTGTAGTCCTTCACCCGCTTGACCATAGCCGCCTGGTTTTCTATGGGCTGAGAGACGTAAATGAAAGAAATGCCGCCTTCTTTGGCTAAGGCTATGGCCATTCTGTCGTCCGAGACGGACTGCATTATGGCCGAGACGAGGGGGATATTCAGAGTAAGCGGGGATTCTTCTCCGCGCCTGAATTTTACGACAGGCGTTTTCAAAGACGTGTTTTGGGGGATGCAATCCGCGGAAGTGTAATTTGGGATTAAAAGATACTCGTTGAACGTTCTGGAAGGTTCCTTGTAATATTGGGCCATAGCCGCCTCCTGAATAGAATATGAGTATTTTGTACGGATTTTTTTATAAATTTTTGTTATGATACCACGAAAGTAAGCAAGATTGGGGCGTAATAAATTTGCACACAGATTCGGGTCCTGAAAAAACGAGTGCGAATAGACAAGAAGAGCTTCTTCGTGCAATAAACGAAGCCGCGATACTTCTTCTTTCGTCCAACAGAGGTAAACCCAAAGACATTCTCTGGGACGCAATTGGTATAATAGCGCGTTGCGTCGATTTCGACCGCGTCTATATCTGGTCACGACATACAGAAGACGGGAATGTTTTGTATAAACGCATCTTTGCCTGGGATGGCGCGGTCAGTTCCTGGCGCGATATTGTGCGTGCTAAAATGAATTTGCCTCCGGCGCGGTTCATCCCCGAATGGGAGGAGTGTTTTTTGCGTCGAGAATGTATAAACAAGCCCTTCGGTAAAATGTCTCCCGTCGAACAAGAGCGTTTCGAGCCGCGCGGAATCAAGTCCACCGTAGCTATACCCATATATCTGCACGATTCCTTCTGGGGAGTGGTATCCTTTGACGATACGAAAAACGAGCGCTTTGTTCCCGATGATGATCTGAGCATATTGCGTTCCGCGTCGTTGCTTTTGGCAAACGCCGTCACGCGCAAAGAAATACTACGGATGAACGCGCGTCAGTTGTCTCTTCTGAACGTGGTCAACGCGGGGGCAACAATGCTCCTCAGCACGCCGATGGAGGAGTTTGACGACACGCTCTCTAAGTGTATGGGCATGTTATCGCGCTCTATCCACGTAAACAGAATGCGTATATGGAAAAACGAGGATATAGATTCCAATCTCTACTATACGTGCATATACCAGTGGGACGACAAACCGCGACGTCCCGAACAACTCAAGCCTCCCATACCTCCCAATTTTATAAGAGCCATGTACAAAGAAAACTTGCCAAGATGGGGAGAAGCTCTCATGGTTGGAAATTGTATCGGCGGCGCCGTCAAAAATTTCCCCCAAAAAGAGCAAGACAGACTCAGCGGCATACATGGAATACTCTCCGTGCTGGCCATTCCGATTCTTTACAAGGGGAGTTTCTGGGGTTTTGTGAGCTTCGAAGACTGCGTAGAGACGCGCGAGTTTCTCCAATACGAGGAGACGACCCTCCGCGCCGCTTGTTCTACTTTAGTCAGCGCCATGATGCACAACGACACCATGAAAAACTTGGACAGGGCGCGCGAGGCCGCCGTCTCCGCCTCACGCGCGAAGAGCGACTTCCTCTCCAACATGAGCCACGAAATGCGTACCCCCATGAACGCCATAATAGGCATGACCGCCATAGGCAAGGCGTCGCCCGACATAGACCGCAAAAACGACTGCCTCCGCAAAATCGACAGCGCGTCCACGCATTTGCTGGGCGTCATAAACGATATTCTGGACATGTCAAAGATAGAGGCCAACAAACTCGAGCTTTCCTATGAGGAGTTCGACTTCGAGAAATGCCTGCAAAAAGTCACCAACGTCATAAATTTCCGCGTCGAGGAGAGGAATCAGGAGCTTCTCGTCTATATAGACAAAAATATCCCGTCCGTTTTGGTCGGCGACGATCAGCGCTTCGCGCAGGTCATAACGAACCTGCTCTCAAACGCCGTGAAATTCACGCCCCCCAAAGGCTCCATCACCCTTAACTGCCGCCTCCTGAAGGAGGAAGACGGCTTTTGCGTCATCGAGACCAGAGTGACGGATACGGGCATAGGCATAAGCGAAGAACAGCAGTCGCGCCTGTTTCGCTCCTTCGAGCAGGCCGAGAGCGGCACGTCCCGCAAATTCGGCGGCACAGGCCTGGGGCTTGCCATATCGAAGCGCATCGTGGAGATGATGGGAGGCGAGATTTGGATAGAGTCCGCGCTTGGCAGCGGCTCGACGTTCGCCTTCACCGTGCGGGCGAAACGAGGCTCCGGCGCCTTGCGCCCAAAACTGCTGGACGACGATGTGAAGCTCCACAATCTGCGTGTGCTGGCCGTCGACGACGCGCTTGAGGTCAGGGATTACTTCAAAGACATAATGACGCGCGTGGGCATCGCCTGCGACTTGTCCGAGAGCGGCGAGGAAGCCATAGACATGATCGAAAAAAACGGAGACTACAACATCTATTTCGTCGACTGGAAAATGCCCGGCATGGACGGCATAGAGCTTTCGCGCAGAATAAAGAGTCGCTGCTCCAAAAAAACCGTAGTGATAATGATTTCGGCCACGGAGTGGAACCTCATCGAGCATGAGGCCAAGAACGCCGGCGTGGGCATGTTCTTGGCCAAACCGCTTTATCAGTCTACCATAATAGATTGTATAAACGAGTGCCTCGGGTCACCGTCGCTCGAGGAGGTCGCCGACGCTATTGACGACGCCGACCGCTTCAGGGGCAACCGCATAATCTTAGCTGAGGACGTGGAGATAAACCGCGAAATAGTCCTGACGCTCTTGGAACCGACCGCGCTCACCATAGATACGGCCGAAAACGGAGAAGAGGCCCTGAAGCTCTTCGAGGCCGCGCCCGAGCTGTACGACATGATTTTTATGGACGTGCAGATGCCGGTTATGGACGGATACGAGGCCACAAGGCGCATACGCGCGCTTCCCTTTCCAAAGGCCAAAAACATCCCCATTGTGGCGATGACGGCAAACGTGTTTCGCGACGATATAGAGAAGTGCTTGGACGTCGGCATGAACGACCACCTCGGCAAGCCGTTGAGCATGGACGGAATGATGGCGAAACTAAACAAATATCTTTTGCGTTAGGGGGAGTGTTTTTTGAATCATCTTTTCGCGACATGGCGCATGGACTATATAAAGATTGAAAAACCAGCCGGGTGTATTTTTTGCGATTTTCCGTCCATGAACAAAGACGACGAGCATTACATTTTAGCGCGAGAGGCCGCCTGTTTTGTGATAATGAACCTCTACCCCTACAATCCGGGGCATCTGATGGTCGTCCCGTACCGCCACACGAACGTCTACGAGTCCCTTAGCCGCGCGGAGACGGCCGATATGGCGCGCCTGACCGCCCACGCGCTCGCCGTGCTGAAGCGTGTAATGAACCCGGACGGCTTCAACGTCGGCATGAACCTCGGCAAAGCCGCCGGCGCCGGGATAGACGAACATCTGCACCAACACATCGTCCCGCGCTGGGGCGGCGACTGCAACTTCATGCCCGTTATATCCGATACGCGCGTCGTGCCGGAGGCGATGGCGGCGACTTACAAAAAACTCAAGAGCGAGTGGAACATATAGACGACTTTTATGCGCCGTTTGAGACAGTCACGAGCGAGCTGAAAATCAAACGCTCGCTTTTTATAGCGCAGATATCGCCCTGCGGCCGGAGTGAAGACTTCCGGGGTATTTTAACGGAGGTCGGGCGGCTACACAAAGAGGCGAATCACCACTGCTGGGCGTACAGGCTCGCCCCGGGCGCGGACGGACAAGAAGACGTCTCTCACTGCTCCGACGACGGAGAACCCGCCGGAACCGCGGGCAAGCCTATTTTATCGGCCATAAGACAGGGCGGGCTGTTCTGCGCTTGCGTTGTAGTGACGCGATACTTCGGGGGGATAAAATTAGGAGTTCGCGGGCTTATCGATGCTTACGCAGAGGCGGGCAAAACGGTCGTCAACCTCTCGGGGCGGGTTTTGAAAACAAGGGCAAAAAAATTGGCGGTTCGCCTGCCCTACGCCGCGATAAAAGAAGCGACCCACGCCATAACCTCCTGCGGAGCGGTCGGAAGCCCCGTCTGGAGCTACGAAGCGGAGGTCAGCCTGACGGCGGAGGTGAGAGCGTCTTTCGCCCCGCAGGCCGAAAAGGCCCTTGACGAGCTTGCGAACAGGGGGCTTATTCGATCCTGGGGGTGGGTGACATAGAGATATTGAAGGGAGAGAGCGCGATGGAGCCAAGCGTCACGGAGCGGTTGGTGAAATTTTTACGAGATCAGGGGACGGACTTCGTCACCTTGGGGAAATTGTCGGCCCTGCCCGCCGAGCTCAAAAAACAAATAACGCCAAAAGGACGATTCGGCGCGAACGTTCAAAAAACGATTTTGCCCTATCTTGGGGACGCGTTGATCCTGAAGCGCGGGAGCCGCTCCACATACCTCGTCCTCAAACAGGGAGACGAGGATTTACTGTTCGGCGTCGTGGCGGCGCGGGCCGGAAAATCTCTTGGGGTTATCTCGCGAAGTATTCCGTTCAAAAAAGACGATTTTCTCGCAACCCTGAACAGCCTGCTCGAACATGGGCGCGTACGCGTCACAAAAATCAACAAAAGCGGCGGAGGTTATGTTCCGTGTCTCGCCCCCGCGTCTGGTCTGCCGTCGCCGGGCCTTTCCGTCTCCGAAGAGGCGTTTTTATCCGCGTTCGGGGAGCTGGAATGGACGAGGGCTTTCGTCCGTATATGCGACCTGCGAAGACGTCTCGGCTGGCCGAGGGCGGACTTTGACGCCATGCTGCGTAAACTGCGCGACGCGGGGACGGTTCAGCTCCACGCCGGCAACGTCACGACGCAGACGCATAGCGAAATAGAGGACGGATTCGTCGACGAAAACGGCTACCGTATGGGCAACGTCACGCGAAACGCATAGAGAAAGGTGAAGGAATTAAAATGAGCGTTCAGGAAGAATTGCGAAGCAGGAACCCCTTCGCCTCCACGGCGGCGTCAAACCCCTGGGACAACGTCCTGCCCGATGTCCCGTCGCTGAACAACGGGGTCAAAGACCGCATAATAGACCTCGTCCAAAACAAGGCGCAGCAGCCCTACGCGCCTATGGCCGGCTTAGTTTTGGGAGACGCGGGAGCGGGAAAGACCCATCTGCTGAAGCGTATCCTCTCTCAAATCAAAGAGAGCCGCTTGTCCACCGTCTTCGCTTACGTCAGGGCCTTCACCCTGCCCGAGAAAGTCTATCGCGACCTGTGGCGGGAGGTCTTTATCAACATGAGCCACAAGGACAAATACACGCGGTTCAACGTCATGGCGGGCCAACTGATGAACGACTGCCGCAGACGCGCCGCCCAGGCCGGCAAAGCTCGCCTTGACGCGCAAGAAGGCGTCCGATATCTGCAAAGCGAGATGCCGGGGATTCACGAGGACTTTGTGAGGGCGCTGTTCGCCTACTGCGACCCGGCCAGCGAGGAAAAGCGACAAATGGCTTACGGATGGTTCTTGGGGGACATAGACGAGGAGAACTGCCGGCTTCTTGGCGTGGAGCCACGCAGCGTCATGTCTGACGAACGTTTAGAGTGGGAGGCTCAGAGGCTGATACTTTCGCTTGGGCTCGTTCTCGCGCGCTGCAAAACCTCCATGCTTCTCTGCTTCGAGCAGCTTGACGGAATGCGCGCGCCGGGGCTAATAGAGGCTTGGGGAAACGTCGTGGCCTTTTTGGTCAACGACGTGAGCTGCGTGCTGCCCGTGGCCTTTGTAAGGGCCGATACGTGGTATGACCTCTTCGGGAAAATCCTCGATAACGCCGTCGTTGAGCGTTTTGTGAACAAGTTCTCCCTGAAAAATTGCACGATGGAACAGGCCGAGGAGCTTATTCGCAAGCGCGTCGGCGCGTTTTTCGAGAATGGCGCTCCCGAGAAATCCGATTGGATACTCGAGCGGCTCAAGGGAAAACTGAAAAACGGCTATTCTCCGCGGGTTGTGTTGGATCTCGCCAACCGCGTCATTGTGCGGGGAGACGAGGAAGACATATCCTCGATAGCCGAGGTCTTTGACCGGGCGTTTCGCGAGGAGTACGACAAAGTGGCGGACGATCTCGCCTCCTGGCCCCCCGACTCCGGGCGTCTCCTGCGCGCCTTTGAGGTCTATCTGCAAAGCAGTATGCGAAGCGCTCAGGGCTTCGAAAACGTTGTCCGGCAGGATGACGCGAAGAAATATATTTTCCTGACGGGGCGCGCGGACGACCGGGATCACGCCTTTATCATCAACACCGAAAAACACGCCGCAACGACAACGGCGGCGCTAAGACGCGGCGTTCGTTTTCTGGAGGAACATCCAACGGGAACCTGCCGCTATATCACGGACAAGCGCTGCGGCTTCAAAGATCGCGAACAATGGAAGGGCGTTCACGAAACGCTCGACAAGTTCATAAGCCTCTCGGGCGAGACGCTTTTTTTGGACGGAGAACAGCTTGTAAACTGGTACGCGCTGGCTTCGCTCCGAACCCGAACCGAGAACGGAGACGTGACGTATCTGTCCGGCGACGGGGAGAAAGCGGCGGATTTGAAGGATTTGGCTGTTTATATATCCAACAGCGCCTTTTCGGTGTGAAGCGCGGGGGGTCACGCCTTCACATCCAACCCTTCCGGCTCTTCCGTCCCCTCCGTCTCAACGTTATCCAACTTCTCCTTCAACGCCTTTACAAACTCCACAACCACGTCAGCCGGTATCTTACGCACCACGCTTCCGTCTTTGTTGTCTATGATATTGAGCTGTACAAGCTCAGCTTCTTCTATTACCTCATACCTCAAAGAGCGGTCGAACATGGATAAGACCTCGGCGGTGTTCTCCAAGGCTTTGCGTTTCTCCTCTTCAGTCAGCGTAGGGGCGACCGCCCCCGGTCGCCCGTCCTTAAACGCCGATCGTTCGTGCGTGAGAACAACCGTCATATGCGAAAACGGGCGACCGTGGGCGGTCGCCCCTGTGTTCGTTGTCTTGGGTTTTGCCGAGGCGGGTTTGCTCTTCATCGTAAACTTGAGCTTTTCAGCGCTCTTTATCGTGCTGAGATTCAGAGCGCGACGCCTTGTATCAGGGTCGTCACTTAAAAAATCTTTGCTTAGAACTTTGACTTCCATGTCTTAATCGCCTCCAAAGGTTCCTTCAAGACGGGCGGCGGATTGCCGCCTCTTATAGATAAACGCGAGGAAAGAAGTTGAAGAACAGGCAACAACCCTATTCAATGATGTATAATATCATATCAGAAGGGGTCCTAAGTAAGTCAGGGCTTACTACAAACGGGGATCTTGCCCTCCGAAAGTCTGGTGATGAAATGCGAAAACGCGTTAAATCTAAAGGCAGACGCGACGGTAAGACACCCCTGACAAGGTTACCACATCTCGCCGCCGCTCTGTACTGGATAGTCCGCCTAATCCGGGAACTTCTTGAATGGCGGTCCCGCTAACTAAGGGGAGAAAGTTTTGAATAGGGCTGACTCCCCTTTCGTTGGCTCTATTTTAGCACAGATATTTTTTTTGACAAAGAGAAAAATATTAATATAGTAATTTATAGCGGCAACGGGCGAACGCAGTTCGCCCCTACCGTCTTTGAAAAAAGAGGGGGCGCGGAATCCGCGCCCCCTCTTTTTTGTAACAACAATCAGTTTATACCCTAATCCTACCGAATCAAGCTCAACACATTCTGCGGAAGCGCGTTGGCCTGGGCCAACATGCTTGTTCCGGCCTGGAGCATAATCTGGAGCTTGGAGAAGTTCATCATTTCCTTCGCCATATCTGTGTCTCTGATACGGCTCTCAGCGGCTGTGAGGTTCTCGCCTGCTGTGTTGAGGTTGGCGATGGTGTGCTCTAAGCGGTTCTGGTAGGCTCCGAGCTTGGCGCGCTGGGTGGAGACCTTGTCGATGGCGTTGTCGATGATGGTGATGGAGCGAGCTGCCGATACGCGGTCAGTAACGAGGACGGCGTTCAAACCGAGAGCGCGGCTTCTCATGTCGCCGATGTTGACGCCCATGTCTTCGCCTTCGTTAGCGCCAATTTGGAAGACTGTGGTGTTGTCGGCAAGGTGGAGGATGGTCTGGTAGGAACCCTCGTCTTTGGTGAGAGCGAAAGCCTTGGTCGCGTCGTTCCACTGAACCTTGACGTTGGCCATCGGGTCGAACTCAACGTCGACGTTCTCGTTCACTACGCCGATAAGCTTGTTGCCGGTTATCTTGACGCCGGAGGCGACGGACTTGCCGCTGTGAGCGTCCCATACGCCGACCGTGAAGCTGTTCTCGAAGGCGGACTGAATTTCATTCAGGGAGAACGCCTTGATTACGTCCTCGTCGCCAGCGAAGCTGATCGTGCCGCCGTCGCCCGCTATTATGGAGCGGACTACGAACGTACCCTCGACCGCCTCGGACGTGCCCTCTTTCTTGTCCTCGACGAATGTGACAAAGCTGCTGGCCGCCGGGTCGTCGCCGACTTTATTGATGGCGAGCGAAGCCTGCTGACCGAGAGCCTTGCCGATGGCGTCGTTGAGCTTCGTCTTAACGTCGTTCAGAGTGTCGGTGGCGTAGAGTGTGATTTTGGTGTTGGCGCCGTCGCCCTGTGTTATGGTGAGAGTCTGAGCGTCCTTGAGCAGGAAGCGGCCCTCGGAGTTCCAGAACTTGTCGAGGTCGCGAAGGATAACGTCGCCCTTGGCCACCTGGCCGACATAGGCGGCCTCGAAGGAGGCGAGCGTGTCGCCAAGTTTGGCGTTGGCGCTCACTTTGCTGTCGAAGTCGGCGGCGAGGTTCAGAACGATGTCGCCCGTGTAGACCGTGCCGTCTTTCTCGTTGACGTAGAAGTTCTTGAGGTGAACATCCTGACCCTCTACGGCCTTGGAATTGAAGGCGTACTGGAGCTTGGTGCCCTCAAGGGTGACGTCGTTGTGTACTACGACGTTGCCGTTCGCGTCGGTGGTGGTATAGATCCAGTTGCTGCCCCACTTGTCGTTCTGCTCGCCCTCTACGCTGACGGCCTTGACGTTGTTTATTTCGCCGTTGTTCTTGACTGTGCCGTCGTCGTTCTTCCAGTCGGCCATCGGGACTACGTTGTAGACCAACTTGTCGCCGGCCTTGAAGTCCGTCGCGGGCGCGCCGTTCAGGCTAAGGGTGAGGTCGAGGCCGAGGAGGTTGTTGACGTCGCCGGTCTTGGAATTGATGACGCGGTCGTTCTGGTCGAGCGTAATGTTGGAGACGCGCGTGGTGGTGGAGCCGTCGGTGTTCAGGATGTTGGCCGTGGCCTTGAAGGTGACGGAACCGTTGACTTTGCTGACGCTCTCTACTTCGAGGAGTATGCTGGCGTTAGACTGCGCTTTGGCCTGATTGACCTGAATCTCGTTCTTGGTGCCGTAACGGCCGACAAGCGCGGCGTCCTTGGATGTGCCAAGAGCTATTTCGTCGCCGATCTTGACTCTGTCAAGGAAGGCCGCGGAGGTGTCGTTCAACGCGAGTCTGAGATTTACTGTCTTGTCCGCGCCGGCAGCGTCTTTGAGGATGACAGGTTGAGTAAAGCCGGCTGCGCCGACTGTTACGCTGCTAGTAACGCCTGTTGCTTGACCGGTTGCGTCGAGGGTGTAGATATCAACGGTTATTTCACCATTGGCTACGTTTGTACCAGCTACGCGCACCGCGATGCCATTTTCCGCGTTTATGGTGGAGTCCGCCGTAATCGTTATCTTTGACTTGTACTCAGGCACGGTGACGTAGTTGGTGGAAGACTTGTAGCCGCTGTCGACAGCGCCCGGCTCGGCGGCCTGAGTGACGGTGATGGTTTTGGAGTAAGTGAGGGGATCAGCAGCAGTGCCTGAATCACCGGCAAATAGAGCCACGTTACTAGCGCCGGATGCGGCGAATGTCACGCCGACTGTTTTGCCGCCGACGCTGAAACTGACCACGCCACCAGTGCCGGTATTCACACTAACCCCGGCCGCGGTGCCCACAACGGCATTTGTGGCGGTATCGACAATCTCAAAGGTGCCACTAATACCGGTCGAGGTACCGGTGAGACCGGAAGCGGTGCGTATCGCATAATTGCCCGCGCTCAGCGCGCCGTCGTTATCGACGATGCCTGACACATCAAAGGCGCCAAAGTTAGCCTTTATAGAAGCATCTGCCGAACTCGTACCGGTGGTGGTTCTCGCTCCGGCCGTGTATTTGATGGCTACGGATTCTTTCACGGTGAAGTTCACGGTCATACCGCCGTCTACACCAGTCAGCGCGTCACCTTTGGAGTCGTTCAGTCCCGCCCTCAAAGCGTCGATGTCGACAGCGCCGCCGCTACCGAGTTTTGTGTTGCCCTGATTAAGTACGAGGCCGTAGGCCTCAAGGGCGGTTACATTGGCGGGATCCGCGATCAGAGAGCCGTTCGAGAGGTTAAATCTAAGGGTGGCGATTGGAGTGATCAAGGCGTCATCAGGGTCTGCTCCTATCCCAACAACCGCAGTACCGCCGGCTGTGTCGATATCCAACAACCTGGCCGAGAGGTTAGTGCTGCCCGCGGTGGTCTTGCCAACGCTAAGATTCAGCACGTCGGCAAGGTTTTTGGATGTTCTGGCGGCTGAGGCGTCGAATTTGATCTCGAAGTCTTTGGAAATCTCGTCGAGCTTAATGGTGTAGTCGCCGGCAGGGATATTGTTGACGGAGACGCCGTTGATTCCCGCCTGGGCGTTGGTGCTCGCGTCCATGATGACGTCGGGGTGCTTAATCGTGAAGATGTCGGTCTTCTGAACCTGAGCCTTACCGGGCGCGGCGTTGATGTCGATGACGAAGTTCCCCTCAGTGGCGTTCTTCTGCCCGAACTGGTCTACCGTGCGAAGCCCGCCGTTAATCAAAGCCTTCGTGGAAAGCGTATCGGAAGACCAAAGAGCCGCCGCTGAACCGTCAAGCAGCTTCTTCTTGTTGAACTGAGTCGTGTTGCCGATACGGGTGACTTCCTCACGGAGCTGGTCGATTTCAAGCTGTATGTAGCCTCTGTCCTGCTGAGTAAGAGTATCGTTGGCCGCCTGAACGGACAGCTCGCGCATACGCTGGAGAATGCTGTGGGTCTCGCTCAACGCGCCCTCAGCGGTCTGAATCATGGAGATACCGTCCTGAGAGTTGGATACCGCTCTGTCGAGGCCGGTTATCTGCGCGCGCATTTTTTCGGATATAGCCAAGCCCGCCGCGTCGTCGGCCGCGGAATTAATGCGAAGACCGGTGGAGAGTTTCTGAATAGAACGCTCGATAGCGCTTGAAGTGCGATTAATAGTGTTGTAAGTAACAAGTGCGGGGATGTTGTGATTGACTACCATTGCCATGATAAAATTCCTCCCTGTGTGTAGAGCGTCTTGCGCTCCGCTTTACGTCCGGTAAATATCCATATTCACCGGAACCTTGGAAACTACCTAACTCCTACCCTACAAAACGTGTCCAAAACAAATCCATCCTTAGAAATATACTGCGGCCTCCATACCGCCTCCTTTTGCTGATTCCGTTCGTAATATATATCGTACAAAAAACAATAGAACTTAAACGAAAAACAATGCTACATAAGCAGAATAACATATGTTTTCAACAATATAGACTGAATAGTTTTGAATGTCAAGCAAAAATCGTCAAACCCCGAAGCAACGGCATTTATTTCTTCCCCACTTCTGCAGCAACAACAATAAATAAAATTTCATAACCCCTTGCAGAACGGCAACTGTAAGGGGATTTTCTTGTCAAGTTTTACGATAATAGTAGTTATGAAAATAAGTGAAATATAATATTATAATGGACCCTGAAAATCGGACAAGAATCCCAGGGGGGATTAAGATTGGGAGTGAACAGTCGGAAAAATTATTCTGCTGAGTTAAAGAGTAGTGTAGTTCTGGAAATGCTGAGAGAAGAACTGACAACGAGCCAGATTTCAGCAAAATACGGAGTTCATCAGACTGTACTCAATAAATGGAGGAATGTTATCATCGAAGGTCTCCCGGAGCTTTTCGCTGACCCTCGGAAGAAAAATCCTGTTGAGCGCGAAAAAGACGCTACTATAGAAGATCTCTATCGCCAGGTCGGGAAGCTGTCTATGCAACTCGAATGGCTCAAAAAAAAATCTGGTGTCGACTTTATC
>BNVG01000005.1 GCA_025997935.1 Synergistales bacterium
CCATAACCTTTTGCTTAACCGCAGGAATTCCGCCTTGTTTATAGTTTCTTACTGTTGCCTGAACGTGCCTTGTCTTCGCGTCGGTCAGTTCCACTATTTCGGTTGTTGTCTTGCCTTTTTTGTGTAGTAGAATAATTTGCAAGCGCAAGTTCTCCTGTTCTTGCGGAGACATTTTTATAGCGTTTACTTCGAGCTCGCGTTCTATATTTTCCATACTTTTTATTATGCCATTGATTGGGTTTAAACGCAAGAGTTTTTTGGTGTGTTAATATCTGAAAGCGCCCAAAGCATCCGCCCGATAAAATTGTCTTGCTGTGTACTATTGGAAGGCTTTGTTGATGCATATTCCATTACGATACGTTCTTTGCTAAGACTGCCATCCCGGTAATTTTCCGACCAAGCATGGAGGGTTTCGTGCAAAGCTGAGTGTGCATTTGAGGAATCATATAAAATTGGGATTGCGCCTTTGGATCTCCATTCGTTAATCTTTTCTTTATCCTCCCCTGGCATACAATCTCCGAGTGCATAAGCCCGTGGGGTATCCTCGCCCATCATTCGGTCTGCTGACAATGCGTCCATCATGTAGCGCAACACCGGATCATCTATGCTGTATCCCACAAACAACACTACATAATTTCTGAATACTTCACTGACAAAACGCGATGCCCAGCGTTCAGTCAGGTAAGCCAGGCCAAAATCGCCGCTCGTAAGCACCAGCTGATTGAGTTCGGCTGTGTCTTTCTCCTGTTCGGGTAAAAGACCATGCAAGTACACTAATCCATCCCAACGGCTTATTTTTGGTATTGGCAACATCGGAGCAACAAACGATTTGAAACTTTGCTTATCTTTCTTTTTAATATATTCAAAAATACGGTCAAAGTTGGTTGTCACAAGTCGTAGACCATCATGATTATGCGCTAATTGCAATAATGCTCTATGAGTGTTTAAAGCTCCTTTACGGCGCAGTTTGGGTTGTAAAATTTTCTTTAAAGTAGTTCGCATACTTGATCTTTGCCCCGGGGTGCGTCGTTCCAGTAGGTCCAGAGTCATATCGTACTGACCCTTGCAGAAAGAGCTTTCTTCATTAGAATAACGTTCGGTTTCAAGCTGTTGATATATTTTTTCGACCAAGCTTTTGAATCCAGGCAAACCAGCAGGGTAAGATATACCTGCGCCGCAAAAGAAAACGACGCTCCCTTCTTCGTGTGCCTGAAGCAATTCATCTGGTATATCTGGCCCGTTTGTTATAAATTGCATTCCATATCTCCCATCGTCAAGACTGACGGCTCTTCACGCTTTCAGCTTTCTATAAATCTTCGCCCGCATCAAACTCATCATATCCCTCATAAAATCGGTGTCGTTGAACATTTTAACAAAGAATGCGTCGTTTTGTTCATATCGTTTCGCGGCCATCTCTATGAAGCCCTTTTCAAAGAGCAGTTTGAATGTCGCCTCGTCGTTGTTCTTTGCGTAGTTCTGCCATTTTACATCTGCTGTACTTCCAAATGCAACTAAAATGGCGGAGTGGATTGGCGGAGACGCGTCTTTAGCGGTTAAATCTAAATGGAAGCCGTCTTTGGAAAGGATGGACCATTATTGTGGGATGGTAGCAAAGTACGTCTTGAATGGAAGGGTGAGGGCAAGCCATTCAAGCGTTAATCATAATAGCCTCCTAAACTCTTCGTGGCAAACTTATTCCGCAAGACTCGGACGACGAACCCGCGAGTGTCTTGCTTGACCGTATACGAGCGGGGAGAGAATCGCTTGTTAAGCAGGGCAAAATCAAGCCCACCAAGAGTGATTCTGTTATCTTCCGAGGTGATGATAACTCTTATTATGAGCAGTTGCCGGATGGGTGGGAATTGGCGAAGATTAGCGACGTTTTTATAGTCAATCCTCGAAATATTGTTGATGATTCGGTCGCGGTTTCATTCGTGCCAATGACATTGATAGATGACGATTTTTCAAACCACTTCACTTTTCAGGAAAGACTGTGGGGTGAAATTAAATCTGGATTCACACATTTCCAAGAAGGGGATGTAGGGCTTGCGAAAATAACTCCCTGCTTGGAGAACAGAAAGTCTGTTGTCTTTCGAGGATTACTAAATGGGATCGGAGCTGGGACTACGGAACTTCACATATTCCGTCCGATTTGTGAAAATTCGTTTGTGCCTGATTATTTACTGTGGTTTATCAAGAACGAGCGATTTATAAAGAGTTGCATTGGTGCATTTTCTGGTGCGGTTGGTCAGCAACGTGTGAGCAAAGACTATATAGCGGAAACGGCCATTCCGGTACCGCCCTTCAATGAACAGTGCCACATTGTACGGGCAATTGATTTAGCTTTTCTGCAGTTGGATGAAATCGCCGAAAACCTCAGTTAAGATTCTCGGCGATGTTATCTAAATAGCAGAACACGTTTTCAATTGCTTCAACGACACGGTGTTGCTCTGTAAGCGGTGGCAATGCAAGCATGGTATTGCCCATTTCCGTGCCTGATATTTCTTTGAAAGTGGTTCCCGACGCTCGCAGGTGAATGTCTTCAACTTTTGCCATGAGATAGTAGTAGATGTATTCGTTTGTTTTAGTGATAAACGGTATAACGGACTTGAAACCCTGATTGGTACAGATTTCATTGGCTGATATAGCAACATAACCAATAGGCGCACGGCTCGAAAAAAGCACGCTTCCCGTCGGCATGAGCTGCGCCGAAGATTCGGCCAATCCTTTAGCTGTGATTTTCCGACTGCCTTTCTCTATATATTTTTCCGTATACCCGCTTAAATCGGCAGGTGTAATCCAAGGTATGCTGCCATCATTCCAATATGACGCTTCGATAGTGCTGGGAGTGCCGCCGCCAACGATTTGTCCAACATCACTTAATCGGCATGAAGCCCACCCATCCGGCAACTGCTCATAATAAGAGAATAAAGCAATTCCTCCCTCTTGCGTTACAACAAGTAAGCGGCTTTATCGCTGCAAAATCTTGTTTCGGAGGGATAGCGGATGAAAGAGCAGTTCGAGGCTTACTTGCAAAAGAGTAATCTTTCGCAAAACACAGTTACCTCGTATTTGTGGACGGTCGATTACTTCCTGACCAACTACAACGGGGTAAGCGCGGAGAATCTGTTGGCTTATAAGGGTTATTTACTGGAGAAGTACAAACCCAAAACCGTAAACTTGCGGATACAGGCCATTAACAAGTACCTTGCCTTCTTGGGTGAAGAAAAACTACAACTCAAGTTTGTCAAGATTCAGCAAAAGAATTTCTTGGAGAACGTTATAAGCAACGCCGACTACAAGTTTTTCAAGAATTCGTTAAAGAAAGACGGCAATACGGAATGGTTCTTCGTCGTATGGTACTTGGCGGCTACTGGAGCACGGGTCAGTGAACTGATCCAAATAAAGGTAGAACACGTTGAAGCGGGTTATTTTGACCTTTACACCAAAGGCGGTAAATTGCGGCGGCTTTATATTCCTCAAAAGCTGAAAATGGAAACCTTGGAATGGCTGAGAGCGGCTGAGAAGACTTCCGGTTATCTTTTCCTAAACCGTTTTGGAGAACGGATCACGACACGTGGTATTTCTCAACAGTTGAAAAACTACGCTCAAAAGTATGGCCTCAATACAAAGGTCGTCTATCCGCATTCGTTCCGGCACCGCTTCGCCAAAAATTTCCTCGAAAAGTACAACGACATCGCTCTGCTTGCTGATCTTATGGGCCACGAGAGCATTGAAACGACGCGGATTTATCTGCGGAGGACGGCAAGTGAGCAACAGGCTCTTGTGGATAAGATTGTGACGTGGTAACAGTAACAGAATAGAAGCACTCCTTGGTAGGGAGTGCTTCAGCATTTACACAAGCGTCGCGGTTATGCTGTCAAGCTGTTCAAACGCTACCTCTATTGCTGCGACTATGCGTTGCTGTTCGGCGAGCGGTGGAAGGGCGACATATTTCTGAGAATAATCAGAAATCCAGTATCGCTTATGCGTTGTGTGATTACACTCTACCGTTTTCATAAAATGGTTCAGATATTTTATATCCACCCAATTCGTTCGTAAAATTTTCATCGCTGATGACTTCACTTTGAACGGAAAATCGACATACCTACTATCAGTTGTGAAATCATCGAAAATAATAACAGGTAAGTCGGAGCAAATGCCTGTTTGTTCCTGAGTATAACCGATAATGAATGACTTACCAGCCGTTAAAACTGGTGTTTTATATTCATCTCTGTAATCGGTCGTATTAACGATATATTGCGTTGGCTGTTCATAGTCAAGAATCTCGCATAATTGGCAAACTGCCCATGATTCCGCTAATCCCACATAATAAGAGTTATCATCACCTCTAAAGATAACAGAATCACTCTTGGCAAGCTTGATTTTGCCCTGCTTAACAAGCGATTCTCTCTCCGCTCGTATACGGTCAAGCAAGACACTCGCCGGTTCATCGGCGGGGTCTTGGGGAACGAGTTTGCCACGAATAGCGAGCGAGAGAATTTTAGATTTCGCGGCGGTGACGGCGGCTTGCAAGTTTGACTTGTTACGCTCTATTTCGTTAATCACCGCGAACGTTGATTCAATCGCGACGGTGATGCGGCGTTGCTCGGCGATAGGAGGGAGCGGAATAGCAAAGTCTAAGATTATTTCTCTGCGAATTCCAGGTATAAGACCATTTGCTTGTGAAATTATAATCTGTATGTTAGAAGAAATAACATATTGCAAATAATGAATACTAATATCCGTGTAAGCGCGCAAAGCCTGTATTTGCCTTGCAATATGAGCAGATTCTAAATGCGATATCGCCATTTTCCCGATGCCCGCCCCTTTACACGTCAGTAGCAAATCATCACATTGAGAATAAACTTGTGGAGAGTCTGTCCAACGATTAACTATAACACGCCCATTTTCAAGGCAACTTGCGCCCGTAATGTATGGAATACCGATACCGCTATCATTGTATCTTTCAGGTGTTAAATCTTGTCCAGAAAACAATTCTACAATGTCACCTAACTTGCACCACACCCACTTTTGTGGCAACTGCGCATAGTGCGATTTATCATCACCGCGTAAAATGGCGCTATCGCCTTTATCGCGCTTGATTTTGCCAGCCTTAATTAACTGCTCCTTTTCGGCGCGGATACGTTCAAGCAAAACGGCGGCGGACTCATCGTTTGGGTCCTGCGGAACGAGTTTGCCGCGAATGGCGAGGTCAAGTATTTTCTGGCGAAGCTGTTTGGTGTTCATTCGTCCGCCTCGTCTTGTTCGTCAACGTAGGTTTCAAGCAACTTCTTCATATCGTCAAAGTCAGGAAGCGCCTTTTGCCACCGCTCCGGCATCTCGTTTCGCGTCCTGTAAGTCGCCACGCCCATAGGTTTTGTGTAGTCGCGCACGGCGAACTCCACAATGTTTCGGCTCGCTTCCTTGCAAAGAATAATGCCTATCGACGGGGCTTCGTCCGCTTGCCGGACGTATTCGTCAAGCGCGGAGAGATAGAAATTTAGCTGTCCCAAGTGAGCGGGCTTGAATTCTCCGCGCTTCAACTCAATGGCAACCAAACAATGCAACTCACGATTGAAGAAAAGCAGGTCTATGAAAAATTCTTTTTCGTCAACAATTACACGGTGCTGATTCCCGATAAAGCAAAACTTATTGCCGCATGACAGTATGAATTGTTTGATATTCGCCATGATTTTGTGTTCTATTAGTCGCTCATCTGGGTCATTCTCATCTTCGATGTTGATGAAATCAAGCAGATATTCGTCTTTGAACGCCCGAATAGCGCGCCTCGCTTGTTCAGGCTCAGATAAGGTCTGCAAGAAGTTATTTGGCAGCGCGCCGGATTTATTGTATAAATCGCCGCGCAGGTTGGATTTCAACGCTTCCACGCTCCAAAATTCAGCGGCGCATCGCGCAATATAGAACAATCTGCCATTCAGAGATTTTTCCTTTGCTAATATCTCAGAATGATGAGTGAATCCCACTCTTAAAAACTCAATAGCAGAAAAGCCGTGTATTACAAAGCCGCCTATATGCCTTAACAACAGGCTTAAATCAACAGGGGCTTCGATAGACGGCGTGACTTCCAATTCGTTCGTTGGCAATGGACGAATTACTAAACCCGACGCCTCTGTAATTTCGTCCATTGGCAATGGACGATTTACGAAAATCGGTTGCCAGCCTTCATAAAATAGACGCATACGCTTAATGGAAACCTCGGAAAACCCGCGAAGCCCCGGTAACTCACGTTGCAAAGATTCTGATAACCGCCTTATTGCGCCTTGCCCCCAAACGCTGTTACGGGAATTATCGGAAACATATCTACCGACGGCGTAATATAGGCCGAGCAATTCCTTGTTTACAAGCGTTGCCGCCTGATACCGCGAGCGAACAATCGCATCCTTTATTATAATAGCTGCATTCCCAAAATCAACGAGACTTGTTTCGTCTATCATTCGTCTACCTCGCCGATAAGTTTTTCGAGGTTGCTAACCGCCGTTACAATAGCCGCTGATTTCTCTTTAATCAAGTCGAGAAGCTCACCAAGTGTGCAGTCCGTAGGGCTGTCGCCGGATTTTAACCAAGTGATGTCAAGGCTTGTCTTGTCGCGGGCGATAATCTCATCGTAGCTAAATCTACGCCAACGCCCATCACTATTCTCCGCGCTGTAAGTCTCGGTGCGGCGATGTCGGTTATCAGGGTTAAAACACGTCACAAAATCGTCAAGGTCGCTTTCGCGGAGCGGGTTCTTTTTCAGCGTGTGCTTGACGTTAGTACGGTAGTCGTAAATCCAAACTTCTTTTGTTTGGTGTGCAGGCGCGGCTACACAGTTATCGAAAAAGATGACGTTAGCCTTGACACCCTGCGCGTAAAATATGCCTGTCGGCAAGCGCAAAATCGTGTGTAAGTCGGTAGTCTCAAGTAACTTGCGCCGCACGGTTTCGCCCGCTCCGCCCTCAAACAGCACGTTATCGGGAACGACGACCGCCGCCGTACCTGTCGCTTTCAGTAATGTATGGATATGTTGAACGAAATTTAACTGTTTGTTGGAAGTCGTCGCCCAAAAATCCTGACGGTTGTAAATCAAATCCTCTTGCTCCTGTTCGCCCCGTTCGTTAGTGAACGTCATGGATGACTTTTTGCCGAAGGGTGGATTTGTCAAAATATAATCGAATCTGTCGCCGGGGTCTGAGGTGAGCGAATCGGAGCGGATTATAGGCGGCGTTCCCTCGAAGTCGCTGATATTGTGAAGAAACAGATTCATAAGGCACAAACGGTAGGTGCTTTGTACGATTTCCCATCCTTTGAATGTCTGGAACTTCAAAAACTTCTTCTCGTCCGCGTTCATGGGGTAATTCTTCTCTAAGAACGCCTTGACCGCAAGCAGGAAGCCGCCGCTACCACAACACGGATCGGCAATAGTTCCGCCGAGAACCGGGCGAACACACCTCACCATAGCGTTAATCAAAGCGCGCGGCGTGAAGTATTGTCCTGCGCCGCTTTTTGTGTCTGCGGCGATTTTCTCCAACAAATCTTCGTAGATATCGCCCTTAACGTCAGTAGACATAGACGACCACTTCTCAGCGTCAACCATGTTGATAACTTTGGCGAGTTGGGCAGGGTTGGAAATTTTATTTTGCGCTCCCGTGTATATCTGCTGCAACGTTCCCGTCTGCCCCGCGAGGCTTTTTAGAACGTACTCATAATGATTAAACAGCTCGTCGCCGCTCTTGGCTTTCAGCGTGTCCCATTCACAGTTGGCGGGTATGCCTATATTGCGGTTATAAGGCGGTTTTGAGTATTCGTCAGCCATTTTTACGAACAAAAGGTATGTGAGCTGTTCGAGATAGTCACTCTTGCCTATGCCGTCGTCGCGGAGCGCGTTAGCCATAGACCATATCTTTTGCCCGACATTTGATTCCGCCATTTGTGTGTCCTCCTGCTAATTTTCTGCGTAGGCGCGGTCAAACAGCCCCTTTGCTTTCTCAAAATCCTCAACCGATTTTAGTGTGATGCGTAAGCTGCCTGTTCCGTGATGACCTGTATTGGTGTAATCCTCAATAAATCCGGGGGCAAGGTCAACCGTTGACGGGTCAATATGCGTCTGAATTGCAAGGCTCTTGTTGAATACTTCTATGCATATGATATTTTTCACCTTTTTAAACGCTGTATAATGTTTTAACTCGTTTTCCGAAACATCATCACCAAGCGAAAGTATGTAGTCCCGTACAGTTTCGTAAAGCGTCTTAATGGCTTGCGGGGCCTTTGTGTAGTTACTGCGAAAAGTAACCTCTGCGCTTTTTGACTTGCCTGATTTCTCAGTATGCTCGTCGGTAGTAATCGGATTAACCCGAGGCGCATTCAGCATTTCAAAAAGTAAATGAGTGTTGCCATACTTTTTATAGCGAACCAGCTTAATGTTTCGTTGCATTTGATTAACGGCGTGTTCGTCGTACTTAGTGAAATCATTGGCGACGCAGATAACGCAAGGCATACTCCAGTCAATTTCGTTCGCTTTGTCCAAGCCAAGCTGGTTCAAAACAAGAACATAAAAGCTATCTTTGTGGTCTAGTAACCAGTCGAGATAAAATAGTCCTTGGTTAATGACATTCTCGTTTGAGCTTCGCTTGTACTCGAAAATAACCGGACAGTCATTTTCGTCAATACCAACGCTGTCAATGCGTCCGTTTGTGATTGGAAATTCGGTAGCCAAAAATGTCACGCCGAAGAAAGTCTCCATATTTTGCTCAATCAGCGTTTGAAGCTCTTTTTCCAATGAAACGGAACTTGATTTGACTTCGTTAACGCCGTCAGTCAATGAAAATAGTTTGATGTCTGCCATTGCTAATTCCCCTTACGCTGCTAACAGTGCATAGTTTATTTCTTCGAGTACAATTTCATACTCATTGCCAAATAGTTCGTAAAACTTGCCAAGCCCGCCTCGCCCGTCAAACGGCGACAGGTCGAGATGCTCCGACGTAACAGACATTGACGCTGAAATGTGGTCGCGTATCATGCGGAGCCAGTCCATCTGCTCTTCGGTGAATTTCAGCGTTCCCTTCTGCTTCTCAAAAGTCCATATCTGAAACTGCCGCGCAACGTCAGCCGAGAAGGTGTTTAGCTCGGTCGTCTGTCCCAACTGGAACCGCACAAGGGAGATAATGTCGGCAAGCTGATTGACTACGCTCTTTTCCTTAACCTTTTCTGGTTGACGTATCGAATACGCCATCCACAGTTTTTCGGTCGTCAGGTTCTCTTTCAAAAGAGCGGCGTATAGGTCTTTAACCATTTCGAGCGTAAGCGAACGGCTTTTGTAGCTTTGGTTGAATATGACTTCAAGCGCGTCAATGGTTGTTCTATTAGAGTCTATAAATCGCGCAAACGTCTCAACAACTTCTCCCGCTTTTTGGGCTTGGTCGGTATCCCAACCGCTGAACGTGACGCTATCAATGTTTACATTGTCGATAATCTGGTCGTGGCTTTTGCGGACATTTTCGATATAGCCGCGCACTTCCGACTTATTGAACGGCGCGGACGCTTTAACAGCCAACTCTTTACAAACCTCGGCGGTGTATTCCGGGAGCTTGTCGGCTTCTACTTGGTCGCCGTACTTCGCCTGTACCGCGTCGGAGATAACGTCAGCGTCAAAGGCATTCAGCATATTCGCGGCGATCGTTATAATAGGCGTGTCGCAAACTTCCTTGAATTTCTCCTTTTCCTTTTCACTCATAACTTTATCAAGCCGAGCAAGACGCCCCGCAAGTGTGGTAAGTGTATCTTCGTCGTGCGCGCCGAGAGCGACGCTCATCATCAGGGCTTGCAGTGATATGGTCGGCTTACGCTCTAATTGGCGCGAAGCTGTCTTTTGCGACTTTGTGACGCCAACGGCGTCAACTATAACATAGCCGAGCTTTCTTTGTGTGGCTGATGGCGATACTTTCTTCAAATCATCTTCTCCGAGCGTCCGCGTGGCGCGTCCGAGCATTTGCTCGAAATAGTTCTTGCTCCGCACGTCTCGCATAAAAACAAGGCACTCTATCGGCTTCACGTCCGTGCCTGTGGCAATCATATCCACCGTTACGGCTATACGCGGATAGAAGTCGTTGCGAAAAACCGTCAAAATGCTTTTCGGGTCTTCGATTGAGGCGTAGGTTACTTTCTTGCAGAACTCGTTACCCTCACCGAACTCCTCGCGGATAATGTTGATGATGTCATCCGCGTGACTGTCGGTCTTAGCGAACACAAGTGTTTTTGGGAGCTCATCTCTGCCGGGGAACATCCCCTTCCAAGCGTCGCGGAACGCCATTATAATGCTTCTGATTTGAGTTGGGTTCACTACGTCACGGTCAAGTTGCGACGGTTTGTAATCAACATCTTCATCAAGCTGTTCCCAGCGTTTTTTGTGGGACATACGTTCACGCACCTCAATCGTCTGTTTGAGGATAAAACCGCCTTTATTCCCAATTTCGGTTTCAATAAGATACGTACCATCGCGCCCGACGTTGACGTTATCCAAAACCGCCTGTTCGTGTGTGTATTCGCTGACAATATTTTTGTTGAAAAAGCCGAATGTGCGATTGTCGGGCGTTGCCGTAAGTCCTATCAGAAACGCGTCAAAATAGTCGAGAACCTGTTGCCAGACGTTATAAATGGAGCGGTGACACTCGTCTATTATGATAAAATCGAAGAATTCCGGCGGGTACTGTGGGTTATACGCCACATCACGCGGTTTGCCCGCCATCGTCTGTTCGTTCATAGACCTTTCTTCAAGGGATTCATCAAGCTCCTCGCCGCGCAGAATCGAATACATGCGCTGAATCGTGCTGACGCAGACTTTGGTGTCTGTGGGTATATACGAAGAGCCTAAGCGGCACACGTTGTAAAGCTCCGAAAACAACCGCCCGTCATCGGACGGCTTATAACTCCTGAATTCACCCTCCGCCTGTTCGCCGAGGTTCTTGGTATCAACGAGGAACAGAACGCGTCTTGCCTTTGCGTATTTCAATAGGCGATAAACGGCTGTTATTGCTGTAAATGTCTTGCCCGCACCCGTCGCCATTTGTATAAGCGCACGAGGCTTGTTATCGGCAAATGATTTTTCGAGGTTTTGGATAGCGACAATTTGGCAGTCGCGAAATCCTTGACTATTGAGCGGCGTAAACCCTTTAAGCCTGTTACGCAAGGTGCTGTCGTCTTTTAGCCGTTCTGCCAAAGTTTCGGGACAATGAAAAGAATACACCTCACGCGAACGGGCTTTTATGTCCGCATAGTCGCAGAAGTTGGTTTTAAGTCCTGTCGTCTCATAAGTAAAGCGAATGTTTGGGGTTTTGGACATATGTTTCAGGCCGCTTTCAGCGTAGCGTTTGGACTGTTCGGCGACGCCTGTTAGCGAGAACCCTTTATCTTCGGACTTAGCCTCAACAACGCCGACAGGATGCCCGTCTACAAACAGGAGATAGTCCACCGGGCCGCTATTGGTGGGATACTCGCGGACAGCGACGCCAAGCGAAGCGGTACGATTGAAGTCCTTCATATCTTGCAGGACATAACCTGAGTCGGTTAGCATTTTGTCGATATACACACGAGCCTTCGCTTCTGGAGTCACAAGCCTCCCCCTCCCATATTCCAATAGGTTGAAATTATCAGAAGTTACTGAAGATTATACATTCAATCATGCTTAAAGGACACATTGAGGCGAAATTTTGACAAAGAACGTCAATACGTAGGATTCCCTCTCCATCTATCCTATACATACGCCAATACCACATTTTTATCTTCCGAGGTACTCAGGTTCAATCTGACCAGTTTTCATTTCTTCGGTAATACACTGATACTAGGCTTTCTACAAAAGGTCTGACAGTTAAGTCAGTCAGACCCCTTTTCTCTTTCCGACACGTACACCACCCTTGCACATCTCCGATATATACGACACACAAGATTCTCTCCAAGGGTGTCGGTATTGGCGACACCATTACATTTTTCGGAACTTAAACTGATGCAGCAAAGGGTGTAAGAATTTAGTTACACCCTTCCATTATTTCTATGCACCAATGTACCAAATCCTCACCTACCCCAACTCCTGCTTCTATCCAATTGGCGCGGCTCCGTGATGCTCTTGATACGATAATCGTCATTCGTTATCTCAGCTCGCCGCCCAATGAATGCCTCCACCTTCGGCAAATCATCACGCGACACATTGTGGAGTATCAAATGTGCGTCAGATATGGCCTGTACAGCGTAAACATGATTTTCATTTTCGATAACTCCAAGCAGAACGCCACTGTAATTTCTCCCATTCATCGCGCTCGTAACGATCTTTATCGGCTTCCCTAATTTGTTTTGCGCGAGTTCACGAGCCATTGAGTTTACGCTCCGAGGTTTCGTGATGGGTATATTTTCCTGCTGAGTTTTTTGTAGCTCAGGGTTTGTGATTCGTATTCCGTTCCTTTCCGCCACTTCCGCGCAACGCCGCTTGTACTCGTCAGTTCCATTCAGGTGAACGCCACCCCACTTCTCCTGCGCAAGCTGCAAGGCCGCAAAGAGGGTATCGTCATCATTGGCGTACACGCGGATGACTCGCCCCGTGTCGATGAAAGAAGCGATTTTGGGCGTTTCTTCATTGGCAAACCTCAAGCCCTGCGTTGTCTGCGTCATAGTGAATCCAAGCAGACCACAATGTTCCACATTCAGGGTTTCTGCATTTAATCTGTTTGGATTCTCAAGCTGTAGATACTCTTTATCTTTACGGTGCCGCCAAGCGTCGGCTTCTCCTATAAGGCCGTGTTCTATCAGCCATTGCTCATAAGGATGGAATATCGGGAGTTTCTTTTGAAGCTCGTCACGCTGCGCTTTATGAGGCGTTTTCAAAACAACGGATTCATAAGCGTGCTTCGAGGCCAATACTGACCGTCGGCGATAAAATTCATACTTTGGGTAAGTGTTCTTTTTCATCGTCTCTGATAATGCTTTACGCTCGTCACGTTGCCGGTCTTTCATGGCCTTTGCAGCTTCTTGGTGTGTCATAGTCAGTTGTTCTCGGCGCTGCTTTTTGTCGCTGTAATACTCTTTCCTCGCGGTGATATAGACTCGCCAGTTCTCGTTGTCGTTCGACTTGCTGAGTGGCTTGGGTATGGATATTTTTATTTTAGCGGCGGCTTCCGCATTTGTTTCAAGGTTTGCAGTTGGCGCCTGATACTCACCAAATAGTTTTTCGAGCTTATTTAGCGATAAATTTCTGGATACATCGCTTGCCTTTATTATGATTTCACCGACGTGAATGACAGCGCCGGAACCTTTCTTCTGATACTCCATACCATTGGAGTGCATAAGGACATGAAGTTCGTTCCAACTGTGAATCATCTTTATAGCGTCCTTTAATGCTTCATGAGTCTTCCTGACCGCAGACTGTTCGCCGGTCAGGTTCTCGGCGTCCTGTACCTCCTGTGGGATTTTCACGTCTGAGGTGATTGGCTTCTGAACAACATGACCGAGTGAACCTACCTTACTCCAAACGTTGTTTTCTATCTGCCAGCTCTGAATGTACTCTATACGTCTCGCGGCGTGCTCCATCGCTCTGCGTGTCCAGCCTTTGGCGGGTGTTATAGCCTTTGTCGTCTCTGGGTCTATTCTGTTCACGCAGATATGCAAATGAAGGTTATCCGTGTTCTGGTGAAGTGAATACACCGCCTGACATTGGGATACGTTCAATTCATCAAGCGTTATCTTGACTGCTTCATTCACTTGTTCCGTTGTAGGAACTTCATTCTCTCTCCAACTCAGCAACAAGTGCATAACCGGATCGGCACAACGTTTGTTTTGAAAAGCTAAAGACTCCATTTCCACAATGGCCGTTTCAACAGAAGCGAGGTTGATACAGTCGGTAAAGGCTATCTTTTCATCGGCCTGTCTGTTGTTGGTTTTACCCGTTATGTAGTCATTCAGCCCCTTGAACGAGCTGTGGCCTTTAGGATTATGAATGTGCTTGCCTATCATCTTCAAATCCTTTCCTGACCTCTGTAAGAATAAGGCATATTTCGTCAAGAATCGCCGCCGTCCGTTCACTGTAAAGACCATTGCTTTCGGTATGAGTTTTCTTGAACAGTCCTCCGAGTTTCGAGAGTTCATTGACTTGTCTGGTCTCTATCTTCGCGTATTTCGGCACACGGATAAAGCCTCTCATAATCTTCGCGCGGACGTAAGCGGATAGAGTAACGCCGATTTTATCCGACTCGTCTTTCACCTTTCCGTACTCTGATTCGTCGAGGCGAATACCGATATGATATTGGCGCTTCAATTCTGGAGAACGCTTTGGTCTTGCCATGATTTATTGCTCCTTTACGGATATTCAGTTTTGAGGGAAAAGATACGCGGGTTATTAAAATTAACGATAATTCGTGTTGGAATGCTCTTGGTGACGATGAAAAATGGGCCTAAGAAATTCTTAGGTCGTTCATAACGCGCTCTTTATCCAAGGGGTGTAATATGATTACCCTCAGAAAAACTTAGGGAATTACATATCTTTTCCGAACAAGGACTGTGTTTAAGGGCCGGGTGTCCAATGAGAAGCGAAGCGCCGAGTGACACCCTTGAAGTTGTTTGAATATAAACCGCCGTCAGGGGAGTTTATGTTCAACAACTTCCGGCCTGTCAGGTACTTACTACGCTTATAGAAATTTTCGAGAACTCCGTAAGAGCTACGCAACTGATAAAAATATGAAGGACAAATACGCTCTTTTGATGATTGAATGTAATAATTTCAAAACAACACAATGGCATATCTCCCTTATTTGGTCAAGATGAGCCGCAAAACGTCACGCTGATACATTTCTTGATGTACCTGAATCGAAACCTGACGCATTTGTTGATGTCATGAGCTGTTTTCTGATTTACTGGCACGTTTTCTGATTTATAGACTCGTTTTCCGATAACAAGATATGTTTTTCGATTTGTTTTTTGATAGCAACGAATCGGTTCTTGATAATAACGAATCGGGTCTTGATAACGATATTTGATACCGAGATTCGATTATTGAGTCCATCATCAAAGAAACAGTCTTTCAACCAAGGCCGATAAATCCTGTATGCAATACCGCAACTCTATCCTGACCCTGTCCTGAAACCCTTGTGGCAATATCGCCCCAAGGGTTTTGTTAAATACGACGCGCTTATTGTTCGCATAGCTCTGTAGATTCCAAGGTCAAGTCAAACATTTCATAAACGCTATTGCGCCACGATAGAAAGCTCTGACCGGCAAATGCTCCAAGGTCGTCTACCGTCTCAGGAATAGTTTTGCCTCCTGTGTAGAAGTCGTCGGCTATGATGTCAGCGAGAGCCGGAAAGTCCAAGGTCTTGGATACACAAGACTGTAGAGATTCAGATTCACTTAGATATTTCGTGTAGAGCATAAAATCTCCCGGATCGCCGAAGTAGCAGTTACGAACTGGATAGACAGAGCCGAACGTAACGTAGTTCAGAAAATCACCAAGCAGAGTAACGCTATCTTTTTGCCGATTCATCGGCCAGAGGGTAACGAGGTCGTATGGTACGGCTTCACTCTCCAATACAGCGGTAAAGTTGCGTCCGTTCTTCTTTATCCCCATATTGCTTCGCGCCGCGCTGTTGATGACAAATAGCGTGTCGCGACTCCGCTCAATGAGATTGGTCATGAGAATCCACCCCTTCTCCTCTTCATCAAGAATAGCTGTTGTCATGGGGATTATTCCCTTGTACACTCGCCCCACGTCTGGATTCGACTCGTCTGTCTCAATTAGGTGAATCGTTTTCTCGTCCTTGTATTTGTCGATGAGGTACTGAACCAAAGTAAGCGAAACCATACTCTTGCCTACTCCACCCTTGCCGCCGCCTACGTAAAAAATTGTATCCTTCATAATCATTTCCCCTTTCGCTGTGTATCAGTCAAAGTCAAAACTTCCGTCTGAGTGCTTGGTTATTATTCCAAGCCCTGTATTCATCCTTGTATCGGTTAATCTTCGTACCCTCGCTTTCCTCGCCGCATCTTCATCATCGTCTTGGGTTATCAACACTTTCGCTGCTTTCAGCGCAATGATCGTTGGCGTTTGGGTTACTGACGTTTGTGAAATCGTTTTCGCTTTCGCCATATCAGAAACTCTTATCGCCTCCTTTCCGCTCGTGGTGCGCTCATCTTTGGATTCATCGTTAGATTCATCTTCGAGCGCACACATCAATTCTTCTTCTTTTGCCCGCCTAATACGTTCCCTATAAAAAGCCTGACGAAAGCAGTATGGGTTTGAGTGTTCCGGTAATATCCCAGACTTTTCAAAAGCGTTGCATATCTGCGTGAAACAGAATCCTTTGCTGTGTAGACTCTCTATTTTCTCGAAGAGTGAGTGCATTAGTCTGGAGTACGCGCGATTTTCCATGCGTCTGAGCGGCTTTTCTTTGTTCAGGATATCCTCTGCTTTTTCAGGTGTCGTCTTGAAATCTTCAAAATCTTCATTTTCCTGTTTCATCTCCTCTCCCTACCTCTCTAAATATTCCGAGAACAACGGCTTGCGTTTACGCCCCTGTTCAACGTGTTCGGCGCGGCCCATGAAAGAGAGACTTGGAAAACATGGGAAAATCTCAAAGGATATACCACTCGGCCCTGTACGGTTCTTTCGTAACGTTGCTATGAGGCGTGGATGTTCTCCTTCGGTTAATGGTGTATCTCTCATCAGCTCCACCTCATAATCCACAAGTTGTTCAAGACTCGACCCGCCAATGCCGTGTCCTCCACCTCCGCCCTGAACCGCGTCACGCTTGCTCTCTCGGCTCATCTGTGACAGGAGGATGAAGGTTATTCCCCACGCTTTACGCCAGCGGCGTATGGCGTGTGTCACCTCTCTTGCCGTCTCTAATTCGGTTTTGAATCCCTCCACGAGCGTCACGTAGTCTATGGCTACTACATCAGCGCCGCTCATCAGGATGGCTTCATTCATCTTGTTGAGGTTAAGAGGGCCTCCCATGACAGATAAGTTCTTGTCCTGTTCCTCCAATATCAATTTTGCCTGTCTATATTCATTGGCATCATTTCCGATATAATCCGTTGCTCGTTCTCTGCCACAATTCAAGATACGCATTAACCGTCGCAGTTCTATTGTTTCAGGCGTCATATCCAGAGAAAAGAACAACGCTTTACCGTCTCTTTCTACGTAATGACACAGGAGATGAAGTAACAGGCTTGTCTTTAACCCACCCTCGCCGCCGACGATATGCAGCACCTCTCCCGCTGTTATGCCGCCCGGTATGAGCGCGTCTATTGCGTATATACCAAAACTAACGGGAACAAGAGTCTGTCGATGTCGGATGGCCTGTTCTAATTCCGCACGGTGCCGTCTTCCTTCCGATTCGGCTTTGAACTGCCGTTCGACTTTCGGTTTTTTGGATAAAAGAGCCCCTCGATTTATAGCCCTCCTGACTTTTTCTGCCGGAAGTAGATTTCTGGCTGAGTAAATCAACACTCGCGCCGCGTCCTGTGGAGTCATGCGTTCTTCTTGAATGAGGTGAGGATACTGAAGCTCTATCATGTACGCCTGTACATTCTCATCTACGACAGCGGTCAACATCTCGCGGAAACTCATACCGTTGGGAGCAAAAAGTTTGCTGTGAAGTTCCCAATCTATCTCTAACCGTGTATCCGCTTGCTCCTCAAGATAGCGCGTAATGTCCTCATAATTTCTGGGCTGTTGAATACCGTTTGTGTCTACATTCATGTCAATATTGCTATCAACACCAACAAGCTCCTTAGATTCAGACATTCCAATAAGTCCCTTAGTCTCAGACATCTCAGTAAACTCTTTGGCCTCAGACATCAGAAAAGCCCTCCTTGGCAAGCCAGTTGTGGAAGTAAGGAATGTAACGCTCTTCGCCTCGGTTAATCTTGCCTTCGCTTTCTTCCTCGAAGATAAGAAATCTGTCGTTTATGGCTTTCATACGTTCTTTTCTCTTCTCTGGAGAGGTCTCCGCAGGGAAAATAGCTATGAATGCCTTTTTAGCTTCACCCTTGTAATCTTTACGCGGGTAACGCTCCCAAATCTCGTTGAATGACTTTTCGACTCTTTTAGCCTCGTCGGTTAAAGCTGTGTCATTCTGTGGCCTTGGAGATTTTTGGAGCTGTGATGGCTGTGGTGACTGCGAGGGCAAATTGATTTGGTTAGACTGCGTTGAAGAACCCTTCGCACAATCTGAGCGCTCCGCGCAATCTCGTTCATTGGGTATAGTTCTATAGGTATAGTTATTGGAGCTTTCAGAGCCTACCTCCTGAACTGAAAGAACCAACCCATCGCACTCGTGGGAACTAACCTCGGTTCTTGCAGAGTTATTTACAGTTACTTCAGAACCAACCTCTGTTCTGTCAGGACTGTCTCCAGAGCCAACCTCGCTGCAACGAAAAGGCAAACTGTAAAGAGTGTTCGTAAATTCTTTCTTGCCGACTTCTCGGCGTTGCTTTTTGAGAATGTATCCGGCGCTTTGCAGACGTTGACTTGAGCGTTTAACTGTCGCTGATGACACTTTTGCTCGTTCCGCAATAGTTGATAGACTCGGCCATGCTTCGCCGTCACTGTTCGCAAAACTATCTATTGCCGTATAGACAGCAATATCCAACGCCTTCAAGCCCTCGTCCTCAAGCATTTCTTTGGGAATAGCTATGAATTTTCCGTTCATGGCATCACCTATATGACCTGTTGAGGAACAAGGTTTTCTACCCATGCCCTAACATCGCTGGCGCGGTAACGTATGGTGTTTTGACCAACGCGCACAAACGGAGGCGCGGAGGTTCTGTTGCCGGTTTGTCCTTCGCAACGCGCTTTGCGCAGAAATGAAAGAGACACGCCAATTATTATTGCCGTCTCTTTCTCGTTGAGCATCAAGGGCATATTGCTCCAGTCCGCCGCTATTGGCTGAGTGGCTATACGTGACTTGATCGTCATGCCGCACACCTCCTTGCGGTGTGGTTACGGCAAGACAAACGCCAACAGCCGAGGTTGCGCCACGGATAGGATGAACTATTCAGTTTTTTGTGAAATGTTGGGGATAATGCTAATGCTGGATATAATACTGGTGTTAATGATGTTGTTCGTATCGTTGATGTGGTTAGTGTTGCTGATATTACAAAATACGATAAAGGCCCGGGTGGGTCCGATTGATCTGATTCTCCGTCGTCAGAGCTATTTCCGGAAGAGTTGGATGATGCCGAATGTGAAACGCTATGGTATGAACGACCATTGTTGTGAGCGCGATGGGCAGTATGGCAAGTCAATGCCCGTTTAACAGTACGTACTTTCTGAGATAAAAACGCTTGTTTCTCAAAATGGCGCGCTACGCTACCTGAGATACCGATAGCTCCGGCGAGTGGAACAAGCATTATGCCCGTTGTTCCAACCCACAGCGCGAGGAACATTCCCGGAACAAGAAAACCGCCGCACAAGGCCATTGTTACCATAACGCCGGCCATTTTAATAATAGACCAAGACAGCCACTGAGCTCTTACGCCATAATTTCGATGCTTCATCATATCACCTGCTTTCTTTTGTTTTCTAAAACATAACTATAACTTTACGATTTTGTCTGCGCTTTGACGCAGGGTTCGTCTCCTTTGCCGAACGTTACCTTGGATAATGACGGTTTTATCTATAAAAGTCAAGTAGCGTTAAAAGTGAGGTTTTTCTTTCTGTGGAACAAATACGGAACAAGGGAAATAAAAAGGACTCAGGAGATTTTTCCTAAGTCCTTGGTATCACTTGGTGGGTGATAGAGGAATTGAACCTCTGGCCTCTTCCGTGTCAAGGGTCAGACTCGTTTTTGTGGGGTTTTAGTGCTACTGCATTTTTTGATATAAAGCCTTTAATTACAATACTTTATATACTGTTTTGTGTTCACTCATTTTCACTTGTTTTCATTCGTGTTATACTCGATTTGTTACAAGGGTGTTACAAAGGAGATGAACACAATGCCAAAGGTGCGATTTTCAAATAGCGTTTTATCATCGCTAAAAGCCGACCCCGATAAGGGCGTTTGGTATTCGGACGAAGGATGTACCGGTCTACAGCTTTATGTCGGAGCTTCAGGTAAAAAAACTTATTATGTTCATTATAGACGGAAAGACCGGAAATTGGCGCACCATAAAATCGGAGACGCCGATTTATTTAGCGTATCTCAGGCGCGCGAAACTACAAAGGCGTTTTTGGCGGCGGTGGCATTGGGTGAAACTCCTTATATTAAGCCTGAAATTACGGAGAAAATATTTTTACAATCGTTTATCCGCGACATCTACGCGCCGTGGGTTATCGAGCATAGACGTACTGGGCAAGCTACTGTCGCCATGATAGAAAGCTCCTTTGGCTCGCTGTTCACCGAACCGATTGAAAGTATTTCCGTTGAAGCGCTTGAAAAATTAAGGTCTAAAAAACATGCCGACGGGGCAAAGGCATCGACGCTTAACCGACAAGCCACCGCTCTCAAGGCCGCTCTGAATTGGGGCGTCAAACGCGGAATATTTGAGACAAATCCAATGGCGAAATTAGAACGGCTCCCCGAAGAAGATTCTGAAACCAAATTACGTTATCTCTCCCCTGGTGAGCGGGCGCGACTCGACGCGGCACTTAATACGCGAGAGAAAAAAATACGTGACGAGCGCGACAGCCACAACGTATGGCTTGAAAAACGGAGCATGCCGCTTTTGCCCGACTTGAAAAAGGCCGCGTTTGCCGACCATATAAAGCCCATGATCATTGTGTCTCTCAACTCTGGGATACGGCAGGGCGCGCTTTTTAAGCTACTATGGAGCGATATTGATTTTAGCGAGGGGATTTTGACGGTGCGGCCGGAATCGTCGAAGAGCGGCAAGATCATACACATCCCGATGAATGCCACACTTTCTGAAACGCTTGCGGCGTGGAAAAAACAGACGAGCGGAGAGGGGCTTGTCTTTCGGTCGTCTAAAAGCGGAGGAAAATTCGATAACTGCGACAGTGCGTGGAGAGCGCTCTTGGAAGACGCTCAAATCAAAAACTTCCGTTGGCATGATATGAGACATGACTTCGCGTCTCAGCTTGTAATGAAGGGTGTCGACCTGAACACAGTGCGGGAACTTATGGGACACGCCGATCTGAAGATGACGCTGCGCTATGCGCACCTCGCGCCGAAGGTAAAGAAAGCGGCTGTGGATTTAATAGGGTGATTATCTAATATCGTCCGGGTTGAAACGATAAGCGGGCAGACAATAAGAAGCGTTGGTCAAAAGCAAAAGTCTATCTCTGGCAGCGGAGTACAACATTGTAGAACCATTCACATAAATCAACTTACGCTTTTTAAGATAAGTCTCCTTTTCAATTGGCTCCGGCATATCACATTGGAAACGTCCGTATATACTTACAGCAAAAGTATAAGGGAATGTCGTGGAATCGAGGTCGTCTGGAGTTTTTATGTCAAGGCGGATTCCCCAAAAATTTCGTTTATGTGGAATTTTCCCGAGCTTAGACGTTATGCTTAACTCGGGGTTCAAATATTGTTTAGCGTTATATGATTGGTTCATTAAAACCATTAGCGCCGGGTAATAAATTTGTTCAACCGTAAAAAGTGGTAGCAGACTCATGCACAAGCTCCTTCGTAAGAGTCATTTTGAAACTCCGCAACGGTTTCTTTCATTTTCTCCGTGTCTTCAAGTGGGATTTTCGCAACAAAATGCTGATGTACGTGTGTAACCTCAGCGCCTTTTAACACGTTGGCCGCTTCTGTTAAAGCAGCCTTGCCACCCAACGCAAAATTGAGAAGATTAGTAATCAGCGTGTTTATACTGACGCCTTCTTCCTCTGCCATTGCCGACAGACCGGCGTGAAGAAACTTGCTCATGCGTAGAAGTATTTTTCCGCTAAATTCCTTTTCGGAATCTGTTTTTGGCTCTGGAATGTCTACATGCGCTTCAAGTAATATCTGAAGAATATCCCTTTTTACTTCTTCCAGATGTGCGCGTGCTTTCGCGTATGTATTTCCATGAGCGTTGACGGATGCTTCTCCAAGCAAGGGGATAGATAAGAAAACGCCCCCGCCGTCATCTTCAGGCAGTTCCATCACCTTAATTTCATAAGGCAACGACATATAGTAGTCTAAAGTTTTATTCATCTGTGTTCTCCCCGTTCTTGCTTTCGCGGATTAAGCGCAATAATCTCACGGATTTTAATATGTAATTCAAATAACAGCGAAGAACCATTCCTGTTTTTGTATTTTTGCCATGCTGTACCGCAACCGTCAACTGCCCCAATGGATTCAGTTTTGCAGCTTGAAGAATGTCCCTTGAGCCATGACGTATCGCTAATGCTCGTAATTCAGGATGAGAACAAACCCAATCAGTTTTCTTCTCATAAGTAAACCCGTAATAATCCAAAACAGAGCGAACATTATCCCATGAATCTGTTTTAAGTCTGTTTTCACCCTGCCAACTATCAAGTATCTTTTGGATTTTTTCTTCTTTTCCCAAAAAGATTTTCCTCCTACATTATAGTATCGTACATGGTACTAAAAAACTATAACATGTATGGCGTATTTATCACTTTTCACACGACGCGGTGCAGACGGTTTCCGGCAAAGAAAAGTTCATCATACATGGTCAGACTCCTTTCCGTTTATCCTCTGATCGGCACAACGCGTGAAAACATTACCTTGCCCCTAATTTCGCACCGGTCGTCCTCGTCGCGCTGTTGGTCAATCCTCATAATGTCCTTTGCAGGAGATAATCCGCAGATTTTGATTTTCGTCGGCTTCATAGATAAGCCTATGATAGTCGTTAATGCGGCGGCTGTAAGCTTTCCTGTTCCTCAGCGCCTCCGGCTTACCAATGCCATTCATGAATCCATTACGCTGTATGTCTTGAATAAGCGTATTTATACGCGTTGTTGCCTTCTTGTCTATTGTCTGCCATTCCAAGTATTCCACCCATGCCTCTTTCGTGAAACTTAGATCATACATTGCAGAATTTTTCTTCCCACTCTTTAAATGTCATCGTCACAACTTCGCCTCTCTCGGCCTGCTGAAACGATCTTTCGAGCTTCGCCAAATACTCCGCGTTCCTTAGAGCTTTTAATGTCAACTCGTCGCTTGATACTGTTTCACGTTCTAATATTGCTGTTGTCATATCTTTTCACTCCCTCTCTAAACTTCTGCTTATCCTTTTATCGGCACAACGCGTGAAAACATCACCTTGCCTCTAATATCGGCAGAATTTTTTTTCCCACTCTTTGAATGTCATAGTGATTCCACGGCCTTCTTCCAAATCCTTAATTGACTTGTCGATTTTGGCTATATACTCCGCGTTGCGCTGTGTTTTTGTCACATCATCAATAAACTCAATCATCGACTCGACCGCGCTGTCCGGCAGATCACGGACGCGACGGATAAGTGTTTCTCTGCGGTCTAATGTCGCTGTAGTCATGATTTGTCACTCCTTTCAAAACACCTTCCATGGCGTCGTAATGTCCAACACTTTAATTACCTTGCCGAGAATGCGGAACGTCTTGGACTCGTCGCCGTCGGCGGCGTCAATATATATAGTAGGCTATTTCTTAAACAGGTCTGAATGCGTACCGGTACGGACGAAAACAAGCAACCCGTTTTCGTATATCTGATATATCAATAAAAAATCCCCACCGATGTGACATTCCCGGTGACCTTGCCAATCTCCTCCAAGAGGATGATCCAGCCATTCAGCCCCAAGCGGGGCATCTGCGGAGATAAGCACCATCATCGCCTCTTTCAGGCGGTGCATATCGTATTTTCCCGAATCCGACAATCGGCTCCAATCCTTCAGAAAAAATCGCGAGTAGTTGGATGGGCGAGGCGGTGGAGTTCGCTTATCCCGCGCCGCTCTCGGGTTTTGTTTTGAGGTCATGGCTTACTGACAAGCTCGAAACGGGCACTGTATTGTCGCGCCAATTCGTCCGCTTCTAACATTGCGGCAATGGTATCTTCGTTCGGCTCATGCTCTTCGATCTCTTCTACGTACCGGGCAACCATCCTTATCCCTTCGTCCGGCAGCTCACGGACGCGACGGATAAGTGTTTCTCTGCGGTCTAATGTCGCTGTGGTCATAGTTTGTCACTCCTTTCAATCCTCCAGAATATAATTATATTCTCATTTGTCCCCACAGGCTTCGAGAAAGCCTAATCCAAAAGCCGTGAAATGAATATAGCCGGGAGCGAGCCCTTTTTCGGTTTCTACCATTATCTCTGAATCATCCCGTCCCCAAGCGTCACCTGCGTCAAATTTTACGGAGCGAGTCCCAAGTTTTCCAAAACGAACACTGGGAATATCTATTTGTTCTGTCGTGTCAACAAGACGCAGGCGGATAAGGTTTTCGACGCTGAGTTCGATATCTTCAGCATTAGGGTCGAGCTCGGTTTTGTATTCCTCAAAATGGTTGTCATTTGGGGTTAGAGGAAAATAATAACGCTTGTTTGTATCAGTCAATTTTTTCAGGAGTCTCAAAGCGCGAACATCCAGCGGAGATAAATCTTTAATTATACTGATGTAGGCGCTAAGCACTTTGTTTTCTTTGAAATTTGGATCCATCGCATTGGCAAGAAGATTTCCCCAAAGTTTCCGTAATTCCTCCCTGCCTTCAAAAGGTAACGCCCTTGCGGCCTCAAGCGCTAGCGATGGAGAAACAGGTCTTGGATTGGTAATCCCCCTCTTTAGCAAGTTTTCCTTCAAATAACTAAAAAACGAATTTATATTTTGCGGCATAGATTCGCCTAACTTTTCCGCGCTTGGAACTAAGAATTTGAAAAGGGCATACCCAGCAGCGCCCATTAATGGCGCACCACTAATGGCGCTTGCGCAGATCAAAGCGAAAGACGATAGATCATCCATTGTGAAGGAATTTGGCAATAAAATGCGAATTTTTTTCTCGCCCACTCCCAATTCTAAAACGGGAGGTGGAGAAGATTGCAGCTGTGGTGATAGCTGAGTTGGTTGTTGTAACATTATCGTATTTCCCGAACCAGAAATAGCCATCAAGTTATTGTCCGCCGTGTTGTTGCCGTGTAGCTGTTCAGGTTTTTTATCAACAAACATATCTCCCTCACCGGTTAGGAGCCAATTTACGCCCACACCTGTAAATTCGCAAATAGGTATTACGGAATTAGCTGAGGGGATACGCCCTTCCTTAATCCATCCGGTTACTGTGCTGGGCTTAGTCGACAGATAACGCGCCAAATCAGCTTGATTTTTTCCAGAATAGTTTAACGCCTGTAAAATTCGTTCTCCGATCGCCATTTTATATCCCCCTCTAAATATTCCGTAAAAAGGTATTGACTTGTACCTAAATAGGTATTACAATTTCACTAAACAAACACACAAGCAAATACATTCTAATGCTTGTCTGTCTGTAGGTCAAACTTTGTCTTTGAAAGGGTGTGGAGAAAATAGATAAATTTATGTACTTTGCGATTACCTTGAAAGCGTTACTCAAACTCACAGAGATAGGATATGCCGCTTACGCTCTTTATTTGGGAGTCGTCGTATGTCCCGAACGGATATATTTACTTTTAAGTTTTAGTGCTATTGCGGCATATTACAGTTTTGGTTTTGCTTTTACTGTCAAATGGAGCCCAACCAATAGTCTAACTTCTCAAGTAGAAGGTGACTATAAATGAAGAACCCGAATCATGAATTGAAGATGGCTATGCGGGCGCGGTTGAAGGAGAAGGGATTGACAGTCGAGGAATGGGCGCAGGTGAAGGGGATAGGCGAGGGCGTCGCATCGTCCATAGTCAGTCGATACGTCGGGAGAGCGCGGCGCCCTACGGGATGGAGAGCGAAAGAGATAATCGAGGGGCTTGAGGAATTGACGGGGATTAAGTTGTGCGGGTGAGCGAAGAGGAGATTATAAGCTCCACTTTGGCGGAGATGGCGAAACAGCTCAAGGTGGCCTTCGCCGGGAGAAAGAGTTACAGAGAATGAGCGAGCGGCAAGGAAGGAGGGGGAGTGTTATAGCAAAAAAACGTATAGATCAAAAACACATAACAAATAAGCAACGTAAAGCCGCCTCCAATCTTTTTAGAGGGGCATGGGGAATAAGTTACGTTTCTGGCGAGGGTAGCTTGACGTTATATCCTCCGCAAGAAGGGGCGTTCGTCTTCCGCAACAAAGATGAGCTTGAGCAATTCATCGAAGCGCTCACTATAGAAGGCCGAGTCTGGTGTGGAGAGGCAGAATCGACCCCGGAGGAGGAAGTTTCTTCTTATGTCGACCTCTCCAGAGAGCTAACGCGAGTTCAGCTTCGGCGCGGCTCACTGTTCGGTAAACATAGATGACGACGTAAAAGTTAGCTTCACGGACGAAAAATTTTGTTTCACTTTGGGTTCCGGAATCATCGACTATACCTCGTGCGAGGTGCTGGGATGTTCGGAGCGAGAGCTTCTGAACGGCCCCGCAGAGCGTGAGATAGAAGTCAGGATAGTAATCAGAGAGACAGATGAGGAGGTGGGGAAGTTGACGACTACGGATTTGAGTGAGGACGCGAAGTTGATCCAGTTGGTGGAGATTGGGCCGCATAAAACGCAAGTCAATGTCGTCTTTGGCAATGACAAAAGTCTGAGTGATGTGCTTGAGGCGCTCAAGCTGAAAGAGTCCGCGTTTGAGGCGGCAAGGGCGGCATTTTACGGGGCGTGAGAGGAAGGCTTGAACGTAAAACTTGAAGATTAGGAACTGAAGGACAGAGCAATATTAAAACTTGACAATTGAATAGAGGGCAAAAATATGAGCGGAGATATGCAATTTATGTTAATAGGCTTTGTGAGCGGCATATTAGGGGCTTTTATGGGGATGATCGCTATGGGGGACGTGATGAAAGATATTGCCGAACTCAAGAGTCAAGTTGATTATCTATCACTTCTTGTATTTGACCTAACATCTGCTTCACTTCGGAATTCAGGCAGTACCAGTATCCGGGAATGTCAACTTGATAGAGACCTTGGCGCTCACGAGAAAGGTCAAACGCAATCCGCACCAATATTTTCCTGAGCCGCAGATTTGCAGCAGCGGGGTTATCTATAGAAAGCCATATTCGATCCATCCCAGGTTGGAGAAGTTGACCTATGATTGCCCGTTCTTCTTCCGGCAAGCCGTTTATTTCTCGGATCTTGATTAGCTTTTTTCTTGCTTGATATCTGGCGGCACGCCAATTTTCCCAGGTTTTCCAGATAATACTGGCGCTGACGTATAGCCACAGAAAATTTATCCACGGGCGGTATTCCATGTAAAACGATTGCATCCCCATAACCTCCCTAAATTCAGGTAAATACACAAGCACTGAAAGGATTATAAAGCAAGGAATCAGAAAATCCATTGCCTGATTTAGAATTTTTTCGACGATCTGCTCGACGGTTCGTTTGATGATGTCAATCATGGCAATCACCGCCGCGCCGGGTCGTCCGATCGCCCGACAAGGTAGTCAATAGACACATCGAAGTGGTCGGCGAAGGCGGCAACCACAGGTAAATCCGGCATAGTTTCGCCTAACTCGTAGCCAGCATAATTTCTCGCGGATATGTCAAAAAGTTCGGCGAACTGCCAGATATCTACCCCTTGTTTAAGGCGGAGTTCTTTAAGCCTAATGGCAAATTGCGGATAGACAACCTCACCTCGCTTCTCGACATCTTCGGTTCGACCGCATAGGTAGTCGAGGGACACGTCGAAGTAGTCGGCGAGGGCAATGAGGGTTGTTAACGATGGATCAGAAGTGCCGGCTTCTAAATTCCTAAATTGCCGGTCGGTTATTTTAGCCACTGAAGCCAGAGTAGATTGAGTCATGTCATGTCTTTTTCTGATATCTCGTATACGGTCTTTAAACATTTTCATTCACTCCATAAAAATACTTGACAGGAAATTAATTTCCTATTATTATTCATTTTATAGGAAATATGTTTCCTAAATCTAAAGGAGGACGGTGGTAAATGAACCAAGAGCTTGTTGCAACACGCAAGTCTTGCAAACTAACGCAGGAGGAAGTCGCAATAGAAGCAAAAATTAGCACAAGACATTACCGCAACATCGAAGCCGGGACATGTAAACCTAACGTGGAGACGGCCATCTCCATCGCCAAGATTCTCGGTAGCACCGTCGAAACACTTTTTGCAAATAAACGCATATAAATTTTACCAAAGGAGCGATATATGGTCGAACTCAAAATACGAAAAGAACGTTTAAGCAGAGGCTGGACGCTTGAATATGTGGGACAACGGATTGGTATCAGCAACCAAGCCGTATCCCAAATTGAAACCGGCAAGCAGAACCCCTCTTATGACGTTCTTATCAAACTCTTGACGCTATTCGACGTGGAGCACAAAAACATCTCTCAACTGTTCGCACCAATTGAGAACGCAGATAAATTGTAACACAGGCGAAAGCCACGGAAGGAGCAGAACAATGACACAGATGACACTGAACTTCGAGGACATGCCGGAACGAAAGGCAAAAACCATTGAACAGCAGACAGGATGGAAGAGAACTTATCCTAAGATGTTGACGCAGGATATAGATTTGCTGCTCAAGGTCACGGAGTATGACTACGACCTTAGCGATCATGATTTCGTGTTCTACGCGATTTCAAGAGGCTACATGAACGGTGCGGGTATGCCGGAGACGTTCGACCCTGACTATCAGTATCAGACGACGCCGCATTGCAATGGAGACGTCAGGCATCAGTCAAAAAAACCTTTCAACGGAGACATTGGCCAGTTGCGCCGATGGGTGCGCGAGCCCGGACGCGGCTTTGAGGAATTTTGGGCCAGCCCCGACCTTCGCCTGACCATAACGGGAGCCGCCATATCCGACGAAGACCGTCGTATCTCATGGAAGAACATCCAAATCACCAGAGGGCGGCTTCAGGATTGTTGGGAAATCTATTGCGCGTGTGAGAAAAAATCCGTCGTCGAAAATGGCGGGGCCGTGAAAGCAAAAGCGGCTTGAGGCGGCAGGGACGGCACTTTATGGGGCGTGAAATTAAGGAGGACAGCATCTGATGAATCAACCACTTAACCAAGTTTACGTTCTAACAGGCGAAGCCGCAGAGCTTTATGTCTGGTTTCAAATCGCCGTAAGTATCGTGACTCTCCCGTTTGTTGTGTTTTTTCTTTATAAATTATTCAAAAATATTTTCAAAAATTTATAGGGCAAGCGAGAGTTAGATTTTTTTGCCCTCGGTTAAGATTTTGACTCCTAATGGAGGTATAGCACGGAGCAAGGGTGGCGATTTATGGGACGTGAAGGGAGGTTATGAAGTGGCGGACAAAAACAAATATTTATACGCACTCCTTTTTGACAGTGACAAGAAGCGACTGACGATATTCCCGATGCGCGGGAGAAACATCATCTTCAACGATAAGGCTGAGTTGGATTCGTTTATTGATCTGCTGGTCGGTCAAAGCCAATCATGGTGTCAAGCTCAAGAGTCTGACCCGGAAGTAGCTTTCTTCTTGGATTTAGGGTTCGCCAGTGGGCAAAAACGGTCTTCGCTTCGGAAGGGCTTACTTTCCGGTAAGCGTAAACGACAAAGGTAATCTTGCGTTTGGGATCGAAAAACTTTGTCTTTATTTGAGGCTTAGGGATAGTCACAAAACCCACACTCCTTTGCGTTGAGAAACGGAAGATTTATGCCGCAACATCGACAGTATAGCAGAATAACAAACCGAAACGCCCTCTGGGGGCGTCCACCCGTGAGGCGGGTGCTGACGAGGTCGAGGACGGAGTCTGTAAGCCGGTGGTAGGAAATACCGCGAAAATCCATGCGGCGGTGGCGTAACTCTCCTGCGCCATGCGACCACCGGCAATTAAAACGAAGCGTGAGGAGGTGAAAAGCGATGTACATGAAATTTACAGACCTTGCGGCGGAGCAGAAGCGACCGTTGAGCTACAAGATTGAGTCAGCCGCCAACGCGATAAGAGCGGGGTTTGAAAAGAGCGTTTCACAGACCTCTTTGGCGTTCTCTGGCGGTAAGGACAGCACGGTTTTGTGGCACCTGATACGCCGTTTCGCCCCGAAACAGGCTGAGCGCATAGCGGTTATCTTCGGCAACACCGGCGTTGAGTTTCCTGAAAGCCTGAAATTTGCCCGCGAGCTCGGACGGCAATGGGGAGGCCATAACTTTTACGAGGCTGTACCGGAACGTCTGACGCGTGACGAGTTGAAATACCCGGCGCAGAAAATGGTGCTTGAATATCTCGTTGAAAGCGGGAACATCGGCGCCGTGCTGAAGCCTGACGGGAAACTCAAAACCACTCAGACTTTGGAGAGGGCCTGTCCTCCTGAGATGTGGCGGAAATTCGAGGAAGCGAAACTCGTATGGAAGAAGGGAACGCCTAAGAGCTACTGGTGGTGCGTCGACCAGTACGGCTATCCGATACTCGGCAAGTCGGCCAGCAAGCTCAAGGCGCGGCGTATCAACATAGACTGCTTCTTGAGATTCAGCGCGACTAAAAGCGATAAAGCCGATCTGTCTGAATACTACGACATGTTACGCGACGTGAAGATTTCTCAAGCCTGTTGCGGCATCCTGAAGAAAGAGCCGAGCGAGCGCTTGCAGGAAGAGCTTGGCGTTGACGTGATTTTCAAGGGGCTCATGGCATCAGAGAGCAGATCAAGAAAAATCAACTTTTGTACGCGCGGGTATCTGTTCGAGTCAAAGCGTAAATATCTTGATACGCCGTTTTACCACTGCAACCCCTTGTCTATCTGGACGGACGAGGACATATGGGAATACATACGACAGGAGAACGTGCCGTACTCGCCGCTCTATGACTTGACCTACACCGACAGTAAGGGCAAAGAATGCAAGATTAAGCGCAACGGCTGTATAGGGTGCTTCACGGACTTCGGACGCAAGAACAGCCATATGTTTGTAATGCGACAGACTCACCCCGACAAGTGGAAGGCCGTGATGAAGTACGGCATGGCTACAGAACTAAAAAACATGCGGGGATTAGTAAAGAAGTACCGGAGAGAATCGGTATTAGATGGAGTTAGCAACACCGAGCAGATGGACTGGGCCATTGATAATAGGCCGTGCGCGTTCGATTGAAGGAGAGTTTACCGATGGATAAAACGGAAGTATCGGAAGCGAAGGGCAGGGTGACACTGAAGGATAAAGCTAAAAGTAGCTCGGTGGCGCCGAGACTCCTTAGTGTCGAGGAGGCTGCGATATACACGGGGCTATCTGTGGGGACTCTTCGTAATATGTCGGGGCGGCGGCCTGTTCGGTGGACGAAAGAGACATTTGACGCAGAGATAGAGAAAGGGCATATCCCGGCTATTCCGGTTGTAGCGGTGAGTAAGACCAGGACGTTTTTTGATTTGAGGGATTTGGATAAGTGGATTGATATGTTTCCACGCATTGGAGCTTTGCCGATGGAGGAGGAGATGGCATGAAGAAGATACGATTCGCGCGGCGTAGGCCGTGGTATGTAAGGATGTGGAACTGGTTGACCGGTAGGTGGTGGCTGTTGGTGGAGTACGGAGTAAAGACAGAATTTCCCTACTCGGACGGAGACGCCGCACGGTTCAAGGGATGGGACGACGTGACCGTTACGCGCCCCGGTTGGCGGTCAGAGGATAGATAGAGAGCGATGGGTCAGGTAAAAAATGACGAGGTCGCCTTTGCAGACGGCCTCACGCAATCAAAAACATTTTGCAAGGGAGTGGCGACTCCCTGTACAAAGTATAACACGACAGGGGTGAAATAAATGGAACGTCAGGCAAAAAGCATTCTGGAAATGGCGCGGGGCGCGTTTTTGGAGCGCGCGGATTATGAGATGAGACGACTGGTGGACAACATTCTCGACGCTAATACCAATCCCACAGCCAAACGGAAAATGACCATCACAATGACGCTCGAACCAGACAGTGACCGTAAAAACGTGATTGTGAAATTTGAGGCGAAAAGTTCTTTGGCCGCTACGAATCCCATCAGGACGACGCTGTATATCGCCGGGGAAAGCTCGGACGGCGTACCGCAAATTCTGGAGATGACGCCGCAGGTTCCGGGTCAACTCGATATGTTCGGAGGTATTCAGGAACCCCAGGCAATGCTCAGGATGTTGCAGACGAGCAACATCGAGGAAGATTCAGAGAAGCTCATGCACGTAAGGTGAGTTTTCAATCCACGCCCCTCATGCGAGGGACGACCAAGGAAATTATAGCGCATGTATGAGTGCTGATACGTAAAGTGAGAAAGGAAGGGTAATGAAAATGTTGAGAGAAGCCATAGAGAAGATCGTGGAATTGGCGAAAGTGGACGTTATCGAGGTTGAGGGAAATAGCTTTATAGCGGCAAAGGACGGCAGCGGTGTACAGCAGATACGCCCCGACACTGAGTTCCCCAAAACGCTAAATCTTTACAGCCTTGACGCGCTTGTGCAGATGGTAAAAACGGAGGCCCCCACAGCATTCACAGGCCCATTTTACATCAACGCGCAGGGGCACGACGATGTTATTTGCTATACACAGCCGCTGGACGTGTTACGCAAGAGACGCGGGGAGCTGTATACCGTCAAAGCCAAAGACATTCCCGGCTGGGAGGAAAATGTGCAATTTTCGTTCGAGGAAGCCTTGATCGCTATCAGAACGCGCTTCCAGCAGACGCCGGATTCCGACTATTTGCTGAAACTGCTTTCCGACATAACCAACGGCGCGAAGATCACTTTTACCGACAACGGTATCGCCTCAACCGTCGTAAGTCAGAAGGGTATCGCCCTTCAGGAAAACGCGGTCATCAGGCCAATCGTAAGGCTGAAACCGTATCGAACCTTTCAGGAAGTAGACAAGCCGGAAAGCGAATTCCATATCCGTGTAAGCGAGCGTGGCATCAAGTTCGTTGAAGCCGACGGCGGCATGTGGAAACTGACCGCGCGGCGCACTGTAGCCGACTATCTGGCGCAGAAATTAGACGAAATGGTTGAGGCCGGAGAGGTCATAGTTACCATCTGATGAGATGTTAAAGATGGCGTATCAAGAGTTCATTAATGGGCGCTGACATGACCGTAGCGCGCGTTTTCCCTCGCAGAACGAAAGCAACGCCGACAGACGATTACGCCTTCATAGGCGATCCCGGCCTTTTTGTGCCGGACAACATCGACGAGGTGCATGTCTCGGTGGCGTTCACTTGGGATTTGCCGGAGGCTGAGCGTTTGGCGGCGTCATGGAGTCGTATAGCTCCCGTGAAGATCGGCGGGCCGGCCACGGGAATGCGCGGCGAGGAGTTTATTCCGGGACGATACCTCCGGCCCGGTTACGTCATCACGTCGCGAGGCTGCCCGAATCATTGTTGGTTTTGTAGCGTCTATACACGTGAGGGAGAACTTCGCGAACTACCTATTAACGACGGTTGGAACCTGACGGACGATAACATTTTGGCTTGCTCCGAATCACACATTCTGGCTGTCTTCGCCATGTTATCTCGGCAAAAAGAGCGGGTGCAGTTCACAGGCGGCATTGAAGCCAAGCTCCTGAAACCGTGGCATATCGAGCTATTCAAAACCGTTCGCCCGAAGCAGATATTTTTTGCATACGACACGCCGGACGACCTCTCACCGTTGGAGGAGGCCGCCCGGCTGTTCAGAGAAGCCGAGTATGGGAGCAGATCCATTCTGAGATGTTACGTTTTAATCGGCTATCCGGGCGATATGTTCTCGGTGGCGGAACACCGACTGAAGACGGCGATGCGGTTAGGTTTCGGGCCTATGGCGATGCTGTACAGAGACGTTTCGGGTGTTACTACTCCGGAGTGGCGACGGTTTCAAAGTCTGTGGGCGAGGCCACGCAAGATTTACGCGAAGAATACAGAAACAGAGGTGAGCGATTCATGAACTACCAAGAGTTCTTAGAGCAAAAAATCAAAACGGCGAGCCTGAACGGCTTACCATGCGATATAGGAGAGATAAGCCCAATCCTCAAGCCACATCAGCGCGTTATTGTCCAGTG
>BNVG01000006.1 GCA_025997935.1 Synergistales bacterium
GATGCTCCTGTAAAATGCCGCGCCCCGAGTCGCTCACGGTAAAAACAACCTCAGCGTAATCCTGTTTCTTCTGCCACCCGATACGCTTGTCTTCGGTCAGGGTCGAGTGTTCTCTTAACGTTGCCGACAACACGGTGGTCATACGCGCGCGCGTTAAGGCATACGAGACCACTGGCGTCGAGATGGAGGCTTTGACCGCCGTCTCCGTCGCCGCTTTGACGATTTACGACATGTGCAAGGGTATAGACAAGGGTATGGTCATAGAAGGAGTGCGCCTTCTGCGAAAAAGCGGCGGTAAAAGCGGCGATTATACCAGCGATAATATCGGCTCTCATATCGACGATGGCCCGCGCGCCGCTTTTCCTTCGCCTTTGCTGAATATAAGAGCCGCCGTTTTGACGGTCAGCGACAAGGGATCCAAGGGTGAGCGGCGCGACACCGCCGGGCCCGCTCTTATCGGGCTTTTGACGGAGGCCGGCGCGGAGGTTGGCTTGAGCGCTATCGTGCCGGACGAGCGCGAGCTAATAGCTTCGCGAATCAGAGAGTGGAGCGCGTCGGTGTCTTTGATTTTGACGACCGGCGGCACGGGGCTTTCTCAAAGAGACGTCACGCCGGAGGCTCTTCTCGATGTTGGAGAGCGCGTCGTCCCCGGATTTGGAGAAATCATGAGAAGCGAATCGGCGAAGCGTACGCATAACGCCCCGCTGTCACGCGCTCTCGCCGTGACCGTGGGGCGTTGTCTTGTCCTGTCTTTGCCCGGGAGCGAAAGGGGAGCGCGGGAATGCTTCGCGGCCGTGTTGCCGTCGCTACGCCACGCCGTGGATATTTTGAACGGCGCTTCCGATTGAATATGGTATCATTATCAAGAGAAAAAGGAGCGTCTGCGGACGTTTCGGCGGTGGGGGCGATAACATGAAAAAGCTGAAAGAATTCATCGACCGGTATATTTTTGGAAAGACTTTGCCCACTGATATGAGATTGCTCAACGCAACCTACGTTATTGGCACGTTGGTGGTCGTGTCTGTTATCGCGGTCAAAGTTTTGGAGGGAAACGCCGAATATGTCGTAATGCTACTTGCTTTGTTGCTTTTACCTATTTTATTTACGATTGTCCTGAGCGAAAATCAAAAACTTGTAAACATGTCGAACTGGATAATTATATTGTTGGTGTGCGGTTTTGCGGTGCCGTTTTCTTTCTTTACTTTTGGCGGGATACAAAGCGGCATGAGCGCTTATTTTACGTTGTGCCTCTTCCTGATTTTCATTCTGATTAACGGATCCTTACTTTGGATAGCGGTAGCCGCTCAGCTGCTGATTATATTTTTCTGCCACTACGCGGCGTTTTATTACCCTCATTTGATAGAAAACATAACCCCATACCAAAACTACATTGACAGCCTGTCTACCTGTGTGATATGCGGCCTCTACATAGGGCTCGTCGCAAAATTTCATAAGTTGATTTACGACGAGGAAAATAGAAACATCAGCAAGTTCGACAAAGAATTAGCGAAGAGAAGCCAGATGTTGCGCGTGGTCAACGCCACGGCCATGAGGCTTTTGACGCCGGGGCTCGGCAAGTTTGACGAGTCTTTGCACAAGTGCATGGAAATGCTGGCACGGTGCGTGAGCGCGGATCGCGTTTATATCTGGAACACGAGAAAACAAAAAAACACGTTGCGTTATATGCAAATTGTCGAGTGGGTAGACAGCGCCAGGCGGAGTCCTTATACAGTGCCGAGGGGCAAGTTTTTTTCTATGAACGGCATACAGAGCTGGGAAGATCTTTTCGCCGACGGGCGTTGCGTAAACGGCCCCGTGAGTTCTTTCTCTCGGGAAGACAGAGAGAGGCTCATGCCCTTCCATATCATGTCTGTTTTGGCTATTCCGGTTTTCCTTCAGAATAGCTTCTGGGGGTTTGTGAGCTTTGAGGACTGCCGTAACGAGCGTTATTTTCAGGAGGAAGAGGTGGCCATTTTGCGCTCGGGAAGCCTATTGATGGCCAACGCCATAGCGCGCAACGAAATGACCGCCGTGATGCGCGAGGCCGACGAGCGCAGCCGACGGTTGGAGGTCGAGACGCAGGCCGCGCAGATGGCCTCCAAAACGAAGAGCGCGTTTCTCGCCACGATGAGCCATGAGATACGTACGCCCCTCAACGCCATCATCGGTCTGTCGGAGGTGGAACTGCAAACCAGCTCTTTGAATGACTCGACGCGCGAGAACCTCGAAAAAATCCTCATGTCGGGGAACGGCCTCTTGGACATAGTCAACGATATTTTGGATATATCGAAGGTGGAGTCCGGAAAATTGGAGCTTGTTCCTGTCGAGTACGACATCGCCAACCTCATAAACGACGCGGTTCAGCTCAACATCGTACGCATAGGCAGTAAAAATATCATCTTCAATCTGCAAGTTGACGAGACTATTCCGACAAAACTGTACGGGGACAACATGCGCGTCAAGCAAATATTGAACAACTTGCTGTCGAACGCCTTCAAGTACACCGACGAGGGTTATGTCATTTTTCGCGTCGAGTGGCAGAAGAAACAGGATTACGCTGAGGTTGTTTTTACCGTGAGCGACTCGGGGCGCGGCATTTTACAGGAGCATCTCGACAGTCTTTTTTCGGAATACAAACAATTGGACGTGCGGGCGAACCGCAAGGTCGAAGGCACGGGCTTAGGCCTTTCCATAACGAAAAACATGGTCGAGATAATGGACGGGACGATCTTAGTGGACAGCGAGTACGGCAAGGGTAGCAAATTTGTCGTCAAACTTCGGCAGAAGATAATCAACCCGACGCCGCTTGGCGCGGCGGCTGTGGATGATCTGAAAAAATTCCGTTTCGCGGAGGGCCACGGAGCCAAGAGCAAAAGCTTTATCCGCGCCCGTATGCCGTATGGAAAAGTGCTTATAGTGGATGACGTCCCCACCAACTTAGATGTTGCGAAAGGTTTGATGCTACCTTACGGCCTGACGGTCGACTTGGCGAACAACGCCCGCGAGGCCATAGATAAAATACGAGCCCATGAGCGCGCTTATGATATAGTGTTCATGGATCACATGATGCCGGAAATTGACGGCATAGAGGCCACGAAGATAATACGCGAGGAGATAGGCACGGACTACGCCAGGACTGTGCCGATAGTGGCGTTTACAGCCAACGCCGTCGAGGGTACCGAGAGGTTGTTTTTGTCGAACGGCTTCGACTCCTATATTTCCAAGCCCATAGACGTTCTCAGATTAGATAGAATACTGAATCAATTTATACGCGACAAACAAACGAGTCAGACCATCGCCGAGGCCGAAAGCGCTGCGACTCTGAAAGATACGGCCGCCACGGACAATCCGCTTCTCGGCATGTCCGTGGCGGGTGTGAATATAGACTCGGGCGTCGCGCGTTACGGCGGCGCGGAGGGTTATCGTCAGGTTCTGCGGTCTTACATCGCCCATACGCCGTCGCTTCTCGAAAAAATGAGGGCGCTTTCAGAAGACGATATGGAGAGTTACGCCATCACAGTGCACGGGCTTAAAGGCTCCAGTTACGGTATATGCGCCGACGTGGCTGGCAGGGGGGCGGAGGCTCTCGAGATGGCCTCGAAGGCCAAAGACTACGCGCTGGTGTCCGAGCGCAACGGCGATTTCATAAGCTCAATAGAGGATCTCGTCGAAGACCTGAAGCGTCTTTTGCGAAAGGTGGAGGAGAGAGGCGGGCCCAAGGCGAAAGAACATAAAGACGCCGTTGACAGATGTGCCCTGATGCAGTTACTCGACGCCTGCAGGCGTTTCAAGACCACGGCTATGGAAGAAGCTATGGCGGGCATAGAGATTTACGACTACGAGAGCGACGCGGAATTAGCCTCATGGCTGAGAGAGCAGTTAGATAATTTGGAGTACGATTCAATAGCCAAGCGATTAGAGGAAGTTTTGAACGTGTCCGAACGGGAGTGAGGATTGATGATAAGGACATTGACGGCGTGTAGTATCGAAATTGACGACCCTGACGCGGCCGTGATGGAAATTTTAGAGCAGCTCGACTTAGAACACGCGCAGTTAAAAAACTCCGTCGGGCTTTTGGTCTGCCATGTAGATTTCATGGTGGAAAGCAACACCGTACAAAAGCTTTGCGCGAAGCTGCCCTTCGACGTATTGGGCATCAGCACAATGGGCAGCGCCACAAACAGGGGCGGAGGGCAATTTATCCTGAATTTAGTCGTACTTACAAGCGACGACGTGTTTTTTTCCGTGGGGGCGAGCCGGCCTTTGATCGGGGATACGGAAGAAAAACTCAGAGAGCTTTACAATATGGCGCGGGTGGGACTGCCCGAAAACCCGAAATTTATGCTGTCGTTTTTGCCGTTTCACAACAAAATAAAAATGGATTTCTTAGTTGATTACCTCAGTGAAATATCGGACGATACCCCGCTCTTTGGCATGATACCGTCTGACTTTGCGACGTCTTATCGGAATCCTATGGTGCTGTTTAACGGAAAGGTTCGTGACGACGCCATGGTTCTTCTTATGATGTCGGGCAATATAACGCCCAAGTTCGATGTTACAAACTTTTCCAGCGACACAACAATAGAGAGACCGGCCATAGTGACGAGAGTTGATGGCAATATTCTGCAAACAATAAATAACGATCCGGCCATAGAATATCTCCGCTCTATCGGCTTGTTCGACGAGAGTCAGGATATCGGAGATCAACCTTTTGCGTTGTGCTTCAGCGGCAAGAACGATGTTCAGCCCATCGCCCGCGCCATTATCGGACAAACGCCGGAGGGTTACGCTATCCTCGCCGGAAGCGTAAGTCCGAACAGTACAATCAGCGTAGGATTCGCCGACCGCGACGAAATAATCAAAACCGCGAAGGATATGGCGGCGCGGAACGGAGAGTCTTCTTTTAGGCTGTTTTCCTCATGCCTGAGCAGAAATTTCGCTCTTGGGTTAGACAACATGGACGAGATAGAGACTATCCGCTCTAACGTCGACGTTCCTTTTCTGTTTGCCTACTCCGGCGGGGAGATATGTCCTGCTGAAAACTCTGACGGCAAACTGATAAACTACTATCACAATTTGGCCTTGGCTTGCTGCTCTTTTTGAGAGGAGGCGAAAACTTGACGGATCACACCACGGGAGAATACGAAGAGCTTTTGCGGGAGACTGAACGTCTGCGCCTAGAAAACAAAAAAGTGAACAGGCAGCTCACGGCGTTGCGGGATCTCATAGAGAGAGCCAAAACGGCCGCCAACGGCAGAGCCGCGTTCGGGTCCGTCATCTCGACAGAAAGGGCGCACCAGGAAATTTTTCTGAGCCTACTTTTGAAAAACAGCCCGGATATTATAATTATCATGAATAACGAAAGGCGGTTTCTCTACTGCACGGAGGCTTTTTTGGAGAAAGCCCACGTAGGAAACTTCGGCCTGATCAGCGGCAAGCCGTTTTCCTGGGTTTTCAGGAGCTTTATGGAGGCCAGTGAGATAAACCGAATGATGTATATATTTGAACGCGCTATGTCCGAGAAGAAAAACATCTCCCTCGAGAGAACTATAGATTTTGGAAAAGAGGGGTATCCCCGCACGTATTCCATTCACTTTACGCCTATGGCGGAGGCCAGAGGCAACGTCATAGGAGCGATGGCGCTCTTTCACGATATGACGGACTTCCTGCAGGCGCAGGAGTCTCTGGCCGCGTCTAAAGCCAAGAGCGAATTTTTGGCCACCATGAGCCATGAAATTCGCACGCCCCTGAACGCCATAATAGGGCTTTCCGAGGTGGAGCTACAGGAGACCTTGCCGGACAGAACCAGAGATAACCTCGAAAAAATTTACGCGTCCGGATCGGGGCTTTTGAATATAGTGAACGATATTCTGGACATCTCAAAAATAGAATCGGGAAACTTAGAGCTTATCCCCGTCGAATACGATATAGCAAACCTCATCAACGACACCGTGCAGATAAACATCGTCCGCATCGGCTCGAAAAAAATCACGTTCGACCTCGATGTCGACGATACTATCCCCGCGGGTCTTGTCGGGGATGAACTTAGGATACGGCAGATTTTGAGCAACCTACTCTCCAACGCTTTCAAATACACCGAGAGAGGGAAAGTTGTTCTCAGGGCCACATGGAAGAAGCATGAAGAGGACGCCGAAATCGTGTTTGTGGTCAGCGACACCGGGCGCGGCATACGCAAAGACGACGTAGAAAGGCTTTTTGTGGAGTACAGACAGATGGATACCCGGGCGAACAGGCACATAGAGGGTACAGGGCTCGGGCTTTCCATAACCAAAAACCTGCTCGACCTGATGAAGGGCTCCGTGCACGTCGAGAGCGAATATGGCAGGGGCAGCGTATTTACGGTGAAAATTCGCCAAAGAATACATAACGGCGTGCCCATTGGCAGGGAAACCGTCTCGAATTTGAAAGAGTTCCGCTTTGTGGGAAACGGGAGAACCAGGAGCAAAAACTTCATACGCAACCCCATGCCTTACGGCAAAGTTTTAGTTGTGGACGATGTCCCCACCAATCTCGACGTGGCCCGCGGGCTTCTCCTGCCTTACGGGCTTTCCATAGATACGGCGCTGAGCGCGCGGGAGGCTATCGATAAGATTCGATCTGAAAACCCGCGCTATGACCTGATATTTATGGATCATATGATGCCTGAAATGGACGGCCTCGAGGCCGCGCACGTCATAAGGGAGGAGATAGGCACGGAGTACGCGAGGAAGGTGCCTATTGTCGCGCTGACGGCAAACGCGCTGTCGGGCAACCGCGAGATGTTCCTGTCTCATGGTTTTGACGCTTTTATATCAAAGCCCATAGACATTCAGCAGATGGACAGAACGCTCAACAAATGGATAAAAGACAAGCAAACCCCGGAAACCCTGAAATGGGCGGAGAGTCAAGCCAATCCCAAGACCGAAAGCGATGAAATGAAGTTGGAGGGATTTGACGTGGACGGCCTCGATATAGCGTTTGGGGTTCAACGCTACGGCGGCGGCGGCGCTTATCTGAAGATTCTCGATTCATACCTGACTCACACGCCGCTTTTGCTGTCGAAAATGAAAGACCCCACAAAAGCTGACCTCTCGGAATACACCATCAACGTGCATGGGCTGAAAGGCTCCAGCAATGGCATCGGCGCCACGCTTGTAGCCAAAAGGGCGGAGGCTTTGGAGTTAGCGGCCAAAGCGGGGGACTTCGAAGCCGTAATATCTGAAAACGACGCTTTTATCTCATTGACGGAGGCGTTATTGGCGGGCATAAACGCCATGCTGAGAAAGGCCGAGGGGCTTATAGGCAAACGTGAACAAAGGCCCGAACCTGACAGAGCCCTTCTGTTTCGCCTGATGGAGGCCGCGAAGCACTTCAAAACCGCGGCTATGGATGATATTATCATCGAGTTGCGTAGCTATGACTACGAAGCTGATGGAGAGCTTGTTACCTGGCTGAAAGAGCAGTTGGATAACTTAGAGTACAGCGCCATATGCGACCGCCTTGAAAGCGTGCTTTCTACCTCCCAATGTCCATAGAATCTCTCAAACTCAAAGGTTTCAAAAGTTTCGGAACCGCCTGCGATTTTGCTTTTTCTGAGGGCTTTACCGCCATAGTCGGGCCAAACGGAAGCGGCAAGAGCAATATCCTTGACGCCCTGCGCTGGGTTTTGGGCGAGGGGAGTCCTGTCGCGCTCCGCATAGTGCGTCAGAGCGACCTTATTTTTCAGGGCAGCGCCACCGTAGACCCGGCGAGAGAAGCCGAGGTTGTTTTGGAATTGAAGTCCGAGGCTTCCACGTCCGCGCTTCGCCGTCAGTACAGCGCCGAAAACGGCTCGGTTTTGCACGTCGACGGCGTAAAAATCAGGCTTCAGGACTTGGCCGACTTCAAGGCGCGTTTTATGCTCGAGGGGGACAGCTTCGCGTTTATAGGGCAGGGCGATATAGCCGAGGTTATCCATCAGCGCCCCATGCAACGAAGGAGACATCTCGAACTGCTGTTCGGCATAGACAGATACAGAAAAAAACGCGAGGACACAAGCGTCAAACTTGAAAGCGCCCTGAGCGAAATGACCAGAATAACCACGCTCGTCACGGAACTCGAGACGAGGCGCAAGGAGATAGCCCCGGAAGTGGCCGTGGCCGTGGAGGCAAAGGGGATTTTGGACAACCTCGAAAACGTCCGTCGCGATTTTTATTTCACAAAACGCCTGTCCATAGAGAAAAGAGAACGGGAAATAAGGCGTCAGATACAGTTGACCTCGGAACACAGTGACGGCGCGGCGAGCTGGAAAAATCTCTGGTTTGCGGCCCTTGGGACGGCTGAGGAAAAAATGCGAATAGAAGGCTTCGACGAAGGGGCTTTTTTGGCGCGTGAGCGCGAGCTTCTCGCCCGCAAAGAAACTCTCGGGCGGCAGTCTTTTTCCTGCGCCACTAAAATAAAGGGCATACTCTCTGATAGGGCGGAACTCGTCTCTGGGCGCGCGAGCGTAGAGACATCCGTTTCGTCCGTGCGGGCCGAGCTACACAAAAATAAAACGGAAGAGGACGAAATGACGCGCGCGCGGGACGAGCGCCGCGCCGCTCTTGAAGAGGCCTTGCGCCTCATGGAGGAAAACAGGGCCGCGGCTGAGCGTGAGCGTATGCATAGGCAAGCGCTCCGCGACGAGCGCGCGGACAAAGCGCTTCGTTTGTCGCATCAGGAGGCGAGGCTGAAAGCCCTTTCGTCCGGTAGCTTGAACCTCAGGGGAGAGCTTGACAAACTGACGGAGGAGCGCGTTTCTAAGGTAGCCGCCGCGGCAAAGTTAGAAGCGGAGATGAAGGCGCTTGACGAGGCGCATAAAAAGCTCGCTATGGCGCACTCCGACGCGTACGCCGCCTGTCAAAAATACGCCGCTCTCCTGCAACAGTTGAAGCGGGAACAGGTTCGCCAGGAGGCGGAGCTTGACGCGGCCAAGGAGAACACGGAGGGCTCCATTTACCCTGAGCCTACGCGCCTTTTGCTCTCCGCCTCGCGTCTTGGGAGAATGAAATCACAGCCGGAGGTCGTCGCGGAGGTGTTTTCCTGCCCTCCCGACATCGCGTCGGCGCTTGAGGCGTATCTCGGAGCCCGTCAGTTTTGGCTTTTGGTCAAAACCTTCGACGAGGCTCAGGAGGGTATAGAGCTTCTGAAACAGCGCCGTTCCGGGCGCGTCACGTATCTCCCTTTAGAGACATGCCGCCCGCGTTTCCCGGACAGCCGCTTTCGTTTGCCCGTCAGCGGCGTGGTCGGCTGGGCGTCTAAGCTCATCACGCCGCGTAACCCTTGGGAACCGGCGTTGCAGCACCTTCTGGGAGACCTGCTCATCGTTTCGGATTATCCTTTGGGGAGCCGCATGGTCAAGGACGGGGCGAGGTTTCCGATAGTTACGATAGAGGGCGAGGTCTTCTCGCCGACGGGAACGGTGAGCGGGGGACGGGCGCGGCAGAGCGGCGGCGCTATCAGCCATAACCAAAAAATGTCAGAGTTGGCCGTTCAGATAGACGCCCTGAAGCGGCGCGTCAAAGAGACCGAGGCGGAGCTTGCGCGCGGTGAAAAACAGGAGCAAAAGGCCGGGGCCGAGAGCGAATCCGTGGGCGCGCGTCTTTTGGGCAAGCAAAAAGAGCTTCAGGCGGAGCAAAAAGCCATTCAGATAACAGACGCGGACGTTCTCCGCATAGAGGGCGAGATAGCCGCGGGGGACGCCGAGCTGATTACGCTCAAAGACGAGACGGCGGCTTTAGACGCGCGTATCCTTGAGCTTGACGGCGCGCTTGGCGAACTTCCGGAGTCGGATGAATCGGCGGACTCCCCGGATTCTTCGCTGTCCTCTCAAAAAAACGAACTTGAGCTTTTAGAGGAACGGTTGCGCGGGGCCGTGAATATACGGACGCGCGTCGAGAGAGAGTTAAAGGATCTCGAGGCGCGTTTCCATGCGTTAAACGAACAGGCGGAGCGCGGGCGCGTTGAGGAGGCCGGGATAAAAAAACACCTCGCCGTTCTCGGGAAAGAGAGCTTCGAGGTGTGGGGCTCGCTCGCCGCGCTACGTCTGAACCTGCTCGCCGCGCGCGAAAAAGCCGGGCGTCTGCACGGCAGGCGGGAACGTCTGAAGGCCCGCTCGCAAAAGGCCGAGGCCAACGTGGCGGCCCTCGCGGCTGAGCTGGCCGCGCTGAACGAGCGCATGGAGAACGCTCGCGCCGAGGAGGCCCAGCTTCAGGAGATGTGGGAGGAAAAATATCCCTACGACCCAAAAGAGGCCGCCAGAACGGCGGCTGACAGATTGGAGGCCGAGCGCGCGGGCGAAAAAGACCTAACGTCCTTGATGCGTCGCCTCGAGCGCGATTTGAAATCGCTCGGGCCGTATAACGCCGGGGCTTTGTCGGAGGACGACTCGCTGATAGAGCGCATAGACTATCTCGGCGAGCAGTCGGAGGACGTGAGGAGCGGCATAGAGGAGCTTCGAAAACTCATTTCCGAGACGGACGCTCAGGTGGAGACGCTCTTCACGCGCGCGCTGAACGACATAGACGATCGTTTTAACGCGCTGTTTCAGCGTCTTTTCGCCGGCGGCGAGGCGAGGCTCACGCTACAGGAGGCGCAGGGTTCAGCTGAACAGACGCCTGATTCCGAGCCCGTATCGGCCACGGGCTATTCATCGCCCGGCGTGGCCTCTGGCTCTATATGGAACAGGGGCGTGGAGATATACGCCCGCCCGCCGGGTAAGCGTTTGCAGAATATCTCTCAGCTCTCCGGGGGGGAGCAGTCATTGACGGCGATAGCGCATCTTTTCGCGGCGCTCGAGGTGGCGCGTATGCCATTGGCCGTACTCGACGAAGTCGACGCGGCGCTTGACGAGTACAACCTGATTCGCTTCGCCGACCTCGCAAAGGAGTATTCAAAGAGGTTGCAACTGTTGGTGATGACGCACAGGCGCACCACGATGGAACGCGCCGACCTCATATACGGCGTGACAATGGTGGAGCCTGGTTTGTCCAAGATTGTGGGGATTGACGCCTCGGATTACGCGAACAATTGACTCAATTGGTATTGAACGGCAGAGCAGGGGTGAGCAACAAAATGTTCAGAAAAATTCTAAATACTCTGGAATGAATGATATAGTATATACAGATATTATCGTTATTTGATTCTCGATAATTAAGGGAGAAGATAAGATATGTGGAGAAACATAAGAATTTCCTCTAAACTTCTGCTTGGCTTTGGACTGCTTTTGGCCGTGTTTTTGGTGTCTACGGAACTCACCTGGAGAGATATGCTAAAAGTCGCTACCGACAGCAAGTCCTTGACTAACGATATTGTGCCTACGCTGAAAGTCACTACCGACATAGAGCGTTCTACTTATGATTTTCTTTTGGCCGAGAAAGACTATATGCTCTTGGGCAATGAGATTTTCCTGAAGGAAGCCACGGAGAAGTTCGACAAACTGAAAAGTCTGTTCGCGACCATGGACGACATCAGAAAAACCAAGCCGTATTTGGCGACGCCGAAATACCTTGAGGAAAAAGTCGGTCAGGCCTTCAGGGACTACGTCTCAAATCTTCAGGGCGCGTTGTCGACCGTCGCGCAAAAAGACGCCGCTTTCAACAAGATGGCTCAATCCGCTTTGGGAATGTCCTCTATTTTAGACGATGCCTTAGACGCTTTCCCTGATATGGTGAAGAACCTCGCAAAGGATTCAGATTTGCCCGGTATAGAAAGAACCATCGGCATTTGGCAGGTTGTACAGGATATATTTCAGGACGTGGCCACTTTGCGAATAAGCCTACTGCGCTCCAGTTTGGATCGTGACATAAACGGCGTAGGGGCTACCCTCAAAAATTTAGACAAAATAAGAGATAATGTAAAACAGCTTCAGGCCATAATTTCATCTCCTGAAATCCGTACAATGTTCGCGGATTTGGCAGGTGTGATGGACGCTTATGACAAAAACCTCAAGGACTACGTGGCGGTTTATTCTGGATATGAGGAAGCCATGAGCACAATTGGTAAGTTTGCCGAAACCATGAACGCCGAGACCACAAACGGCTCAATTTTGTCCACGGGCCGGGTTGTCGAGATAGCCGACGATACTTTCAACGGACTCACTCATTCTATTCGCTTTCTTATAATCTCCGCCGCCGTAGCTCTTGTCATCGGCGTTATCATAGCCCTTCTTATATCCCGAAGCATATCCAAGCCGTTGAACACGATAGTGGATTTGGCCGCCCGCGCCGAAGAGGGGGACCTCACCATCAAACGCGAGGAGTTTAACTATAACGGCAAGGACGAGCTCGCGAAGCTGGCGCAGGCGCTCTCCGTCATGATAAGTTCGCAGGAGACCACGCTACAGGAGGTTGTTTCCGTGGCGGAAAACCTCTCGAACGGGGTCAAGAACCTTGCGGCCATATCGGAAGAAGCGGGCGCTTCCATGGGCGAGATAGAAGCTTCGGTAAACCAGATAACCAAACTGTCCGAGTCTAACGGCTCCGCGCTCGAGGAGTGCAACGCGGGCGTCGAGGAGATGAGCGCCGGAGCCGACACCGTGGCTCAGTCCGCCACGGACAGCGCCGCGTTTATTTCTCAGACGACGGATGTGACCAACCACGCCGTTCAGATGGTCGACAGCACTATAAAAGGAATGCGTAACGTCTCGGCGAACGCCAAACAGAGCGAGGACAAACTGCGCCAGCTCGTGACGTCCGTGCAGAACGTAACGGGTTTCGTAACCGTCATAACGAGCATAGCCGACCAGACGAACCTCTTGGCTCTGAACGCGGCCATAGAGGCGGCGCGCGCCGGCGAAGTGGGGCGCGGCTTCGCGGTCGTGGCCGAGGAAGTGCGTAAGCTGGCCGAGGAATCCGCGAAGGCGGCGCAAAGCGTCAACAGCATAATAAGAGATCTTCAGGGCAGCGCGCAAGACAGTATAGACGCGACCACCGAGGCCGGGCGTCTCTTAGTCGATATTTTGTCTCAGGCGGAGGATGCGCAGGAGCAGCTCGACGGCGCTATCAAAGAGATAAACAAGGCCAACAATTCTATTCAGAACATAGCGGCGGTGGCCGAGGAGCAGGCGGCCTCGAGCAGAGAAGTGGCCACCGGCATAGACAACGTGACAAAATCCACGATAGGCATGGTCAGCACCATAAAGGACATCGGCGCGGCCGTCGAGACCACGACAAACGCGGCGCGCGGCACGGCCACAGAGGCCGAGGTCATATCATCAGGCGTTGAGAAGCTCATGGGTGTCCTTTCGCACTTTAAGCTGAACGCCAACGGCGGGGTCGGCGGGGATAAAAAGAACGGCGTCAAGGCGAAACTGTCTGCGAAGATTAAGTAATTTTTTTAAGTAATTTTTGCGTTGACAAGTTTCGCGGACGTGCGGATAATGCAAAGGTAACTTGGAAACTCGGGAGGGGGCGACCTGCGAGGTTGCCTCCTGTTTTTTGGAGGGAAAATATGAAGAGGAATACAGATAAAGACATGGAACAGAATATGGCAACGGACATTATTGAAGCGGCGGCGGAAAGCGTCGAAGAGGATACGGCCGAGATTACTTTCAAGTCGTTCGGCATACGCGAGGAGCTTTTGAAGGCCATTGAGCGCAAGGGCTTCGTCACGCCTACGCCCGTTCAGCAAAAGGTGCTGGAGGTCGGCTCTTTTGACAATGACATGATAGTGAGAGCCAAGACCGGCTCAGGCAAGACGCTGGCGTTTCTTTTGCCTCTCCTGCGCGACATGAAGCACAGGGAGCGAAGCCCGAGTATGCTGATATTATCCCCGACGAGGGAGCTGGCCCAGCAGACGGCGCGGGAGGCCGAGTGGCTGACGAGGTTTTTGGATATTTCCGTGGTTTCCCTCGTTGGGGGGCTTGAGATGTCGCCGCAGCTCAGGTCTTTGCGCGAGGGCGCGGCTATAGTAGTGGGAACCCCCGGACGGACGCTCGACCACGTGGAGCGCGGTAGCCTCGACACAAAAAATATCAGCTGCGTCGTCCTCGACGAGGGAGATCAGATGCTCGACATGGGATTCCGTGACGAACTCGAGGGGATTTTGAACGCCCTGCCCAAAGAGCGACGGACGTGGCTCTTTTCCGCCACGATGCCTACTGAGGTGCGCGAGCTCGCCAACCGTTATCTCAAAGACCCTAAGATTATCTCGCTCGTGCACGACGGCGACCAGCACGAGGACATTCTGCACCGCGTCTACATGGTTCCGTCGCGCCGCCGCTTCGAGGGGCTTGTGAATATCCTGTTGTGGGAGCGCCCCAAGCGCGGACTGCTTTTCTGTCACACTCGGCTTGAATCCATAGAAATAGCTCAAAAACTTCAGGACGAGGGCTTCAGCGCGGCCGCGCTTCACGGTGAGATGACACAACGCGAGCGCAACGCCGTTTTGGCCTCGTTCAAATCCGGCTCCATGCCGTACCTTGTCGCCACGAACGTGGCGGCGCGAGGGCTTGACGTAGAGGGCGTCACGCACGTCATTCAGGTGGGCCTGCCCGACGACAGGGAGACTTTCGTACACCGCAGCGGACGCACGGGGCGGGCCGGCAACGAGGGTATAGACCTCGTTCTGCTTTCGCCTTTAGAGGCCGGACGCTTCAAGATGATGCTACGCTCCACGCAGATGAAAATAGAGTGGAAGGACGTGCCGAGCCTCGACATGATTCACGCCGTGCAGCGCGACGTAGCGGAGGAGAAACTTCTGACGACGCCTGTGGCAAGCGACAGCGCGTATCTTGAGTGGGCGGGCGATATGCTTGAGCGCGCCGACGCCAAGGTGCTCGTGGCCAAACTGCTCGAGGCCTTGCACTCCAGGACGGCCAAGGGATACAGCATAAGCGCCGACTTAGAGCGCGAGCGGGAGCGCAGGCAACGCGCTCCGATACGCGAGGAGAGCGGCGCCAGAACCGGCGCCATGCGCCGCTCCGCCGTCGGCTCCGCGCGTCCGCACGGCACTATGACTCGCTTGCGTAATACGGGCGCCTCCCGCCAGGGTGGCGGAAATGACGTAGGGCGCATTTTGAACGCCCTCTGCTCGGCCCTCAAGGTCGAAAGAGGCGCGGTTGGCGCTATCCGCCTGAAGGACGATTATGTCATGGTCGAGCTTTTGCCGGAGGCTTTGTCGCGCCTTGAGCAGGGCAAGGCGGGGCTCGCCAAATGGGGTCTCTACCCGGAGGACGAGGGCTACGCCAAGCCCCGCGCGTCCGACACGAGAACGAGAACGCGCGACGCCTACGACAGAAAGAAACGCAGGGGAGACGAAAATTAGACCCTATCCCCCTGCCCCTCTTTGCGGGGGCGACATACCTCGGTCGCCCCCGCGAGTTTTCTCGATAAAGAATCGTTAGGAGAGTGTATTGTTTTGCTTAAAGCGGTGATATTCGATATGGACGGCCTGATGTTCGACACGGAAACGCTGAACATGAAGGCCTGGAAGTACGCCGCGAAGCTGCATGGCTTCGATATAACCGACGAGATGGTTCACTCTCACGTCGGAATGAGCATAGCCGCAACAAAGCGGCAGATGGAGGAGTATTTTGGCCCGGGCTTCGATTTTGAGGCTGTGCGTAAAGACCGCATACATTTTTCTAACGTTTTTATAGAAGAACACGGTACGCCGCTGAGGCCGGGGCTGAAAGAACTGCTGGCCCACCTGAGAAACGCACACATAAAGACGGCGATAGCCTCGTCCACCGAGGAGCCACTTGTGCGCTTCAACTTAGATCACGCGCGTCTTGGGCATGACTTCGACGCTGTTGTTTGCGGCGACAGGGTGCGGAACGGCAAGCCCGAGCCCGATATTTTTTTACTGGCCCTGAAGGAGCTTGGCGTCGCGGCGGACGAGGCCTTAGTTTTAGAGGACTCGTATAACGGCATCAGGGCAGCTCACAGAGCCGGGATACGCTCCGTCATGATTCCCGATACTTTGCCGTCCACGCCCGAGATGGAGTCGATGTTTTTCGGGAAGCGCGACAGTCTGTTAGGGGTTATGGATGTAGTTGACGAATTGTGTTAATAAAATATGGTGTCCTCTTAAAAGCGGGTATAAATTATCTCCCTCCTTCTATCGTCGGAGTCACCCTGATCGTATCGGGGTTCGTATAAAGCACAAGCGACAAGGTCCCGGGGACGGCGCGGACATGGCGGCGTTCCGTATAATCGACTTGCGTGGACGAAGCGCCGCCGTTCGCGCTGTGAGCGGCGGCCAAGACGGCGGCGAAGCGTAGCGTTTTTTCGTCGAGGTTTTCCCGCCCTCTCGCCCCTTTGATTATGACGTGAGCGCCGCTTACCTCGTGAGCGTGGAGCCATATATCGTCGCCCGACGCCTGTTTGAACGTGACGTATCTGTTGCCACGCGCTGAGAGTCCGACGAGAATGACGTATTCGCCTACATCGAAACGCAAGTGCGGGGGCAGGGCCGCTTTTTTGGCGGCTTTTTTTGCGTCTTTCCTCATATCTTTTTTTTCGACTTCGGCGGTGAGCCATTCTTCCACGTCGCAAGCCGCTTCGTCAAACGCCTTTAGATTTTCGATAGAGTCAAGAAGGTCTCTTTGCTCCCGTATCTCGTCTACAGCGCTTCTCAGCGAGGATATTTCCTGTTCTATTTTTTCGGGGTCGCAGTGAGCTTTTTTATATTTTTTGAAGTATCGGTCGGCGTTTTTGGATATGGATAGCCTCGGGTCGAGCGTTATGTCGATATTTAGGTCGCTTGTCCAATCCTTTAAGCTCACGCGCTCGGCTCGGTAGGGAATGGCGTCATTGGCTATATTTGCCAGCAACAACTGCCCTTTCATACGAAACGTCTCGGCTTCTTTGTGATTGTCCAATTGCTTTAACAATCCGTCTATGCGGCGTTCTTTCGCTTTGATAGCTCGGGTCGCGCGGGCGTCTAAGTCGCGCAGTATGTGGGCGCGCGCCGCTTTCAGTAGCGGGTGAAGCACTCCCTCGCGCGCGCCGGTGAGCGCGTCGTCGCCTATTTGGGAAATTCCGCCAATCTCCACAGGAAACCGCGTAAGATACCCTTTTTCCGTGCGCTGGCATCGGCATGTCGTCTCGTCGTCGATATACAGCCCCTTCAGCGCGCGTAGCCACTCGGTAGGAGTCCGTTCGTCCCAGTGAGACTGAATCAGGCGCGCGAGGGGGCGTCCTACGCCCTTTATTTTCGCGACGGACTCGAAATCAATTTCCCGCAATTCGACTAGAGACAACCCGTCGAAGTCTGGAGGGGGGGCGTACGCGTGGGCGGGCAGGAGCGTTCTGTATCGGTTGACGTCGGGGGAGGCGTGACGCGCCAGTTCTTCTATTTTGCGCTCACTGTTGAGGAGTATGAGATTTCCAGTCGGCTCCGTGGCCTCCAGAACAAGAGAGTACGTCACCTCAAAGCCCGCCGCGACGAGGCGCGAAAACTCGAACTCCAGCACCCTGTCCTGATTGAGCTGGCGCACGGCCAAAATTCGCCCCTTGACAAGGCGGCTCTTGAGAGCTTCGACAAGGGGAGCGCGGGCGCGGGCGTTTTTTTTCAAAAACTCTATCGATTGCTCGTCGCCTATACAGCAACCGGCCCCGCCGTTTCCCCAGGACAGCAACAGCCACTGCTCATCCGAGCTTGATATTCTAAGCGCTATCCAGGATTCCCCACCCTCCACGCGCGACACGCGGCGGGGCAGGATTTTGCGAATAGCCGCCGCAAGGCCGTGAATATACTCAGGGCCGAGCGGCATGGCTTAGTTCGCGCGATATATCCAGTGCGTTCGGCGGGCAGCCGGGGACGACGCGCGCGCAACCCGAGGCGCAGTCTCCGACGCCCAAACCCTCAGCCGTTACGCCGCGCCAACCCTGGCCTATTTTGATTTTGCCCGCGCCCAAAAGCCCGGACAAATTTCTCTCGTCGGTTCGGAAAAGCGCGTGTATAAGCGACGCGTAACAGGCCGAACAGGCCGATTTTTCATCTATATAAGCGGACAGGCGTCTCGCCTCGCGCGGCAGGCTCCCGATTTTGAAGAGAGACTCGTCATGGCCTATCGCGATAATGTCGCCGTCTTCTATTTTTGAGCTACCGACCCCGAGCTTTTCGGCTAAAACTAAGTGCTCAACCTCGCAAGGCGAAAGCCCCATCAGAGACGTGCCGTAAGAGTCGAGCATGACGGGGTCGCGCCCCAGTATAAGGCGGTTCATCTCAACGGGGTTCCCGCCCTCCTCGAACGACAAATCCCCACGTAGCGCGTCGGCTAAGATGAGGTGGGGTTTCAGCGCCATATTGAGCAGGGCTATCGGCCTGTGCAGACCGGACGTGTGAAAAAGGCGCTTGGATGAATCGGAAAGGCAACCCTTGAGGTTTTTAAGGGCGCAGGTCATTACGGTCTGACAGTGCCCTTTCAAAACCGGCATATTTACGAGGTAGTCGGCGCGTTTTGGGGCGTTGCAGAGGTCGAATGTGAAACCTTCGACGACCGTCTTTGTTGTGGCGTCGTCTTTTAAGTCCAAGAGCTTGACGCCGTACCGCTTGGCAATTTCGTCATAGCCGCAGATTTTCCACGCCCGCTTCGTGCTGTCTCCCACCCACGAGCCTTCCATGACGGTTATATCCGTGACGCCGCATTCTTTGAAGAACTCTATGACGCCTGACAGCACGAGCGACGAAGTCGTGGCTCCGCTTGATGACGGCTTCGCCACGACGAGGTTTGGCTTCAGAGCCACGGACATACCGGCCTTGACTTCGCGCTCTACGCCGCCTGCGCGAAGAAGCTCAATAGCCCCGGCTTTTCCGTCATTTCCGTACCTTACGTAAATTTTATTATCGCGCGTCATATTTTTCTCTTGTTTTATGTTATTTATCGAAAAGACTGCTCACGGAGCGGTCGCTGTGTACTCTCAGAATCGCCTCCGCGAAGAGGGGGGCTATCGACAGCTGAGTGATGCGCTCAGACCGCTTGGCCTCCGGCAAAGGGATAGTATCCGAAAACACTAATTCATCGATGTCAGAGCTGTTGACGCGCTTCATGGCCGGGCCCGACAGGACGGCGTGAGTGGCGCAGGCGTACACCGATTTGCATCCGCGCTGTTTCAGACCGGCGGCGGCGTTGCATATAGTGCCCGCCGTGTCGATAATATCGTCTACCAAAATGGCGGCCTTGCCCTTCACCTCGCCGATTATATCCATGACCTCGCAGAAGTTGGCCACCTCATAAGAGCGCCGCTTATCCACAATGGCCAAGTCGGCCTTCAGCATAACCGCGAATTTTCGCGCGCGAACCACCCCTCCGACATCGGGGGAAACCACCACTACGTCGCCCTTTTTAAGCTCCGCTTCGAGGCTGTCCTTAAAATGAGAGGCCAAAAGCGGCATCCCGGTCAGGTGGTCGAGCGGTATGTCAAAAAACCCCTGAATTTGCCCCGCGTGGAGGTCTGCCGTAATGACTCTGTCCGCGCCGCTGTTTGTGATGAGGTTGGCCACAAGTTTGGCCGTTATCGGCTCTCTGGGCTTGCTTTTGCGGTCTTGCCGAGCGTAGCCGAAGTACGGGGTCACGACGTTGACCCGGCTGGCCGAGGCGCGTTTGAAGGCGTCTACCATAATCAGTAGCTCGACGAGGTTGTCGTTCGCCGGAGAGCAAGTCGGCTGAATTACAAAAACATCCGATCCTCTGACGCTTTCATCTATGGAAAGGCCTATCTCCCCGTCCGAAAAACGATAATGCCGCGCCGCCGAAAGGCGAACCCCAAGCTCACTGCAAATTCGCTTCGCGAAGTCCGGATGCGCCGTACCCGAGAAAATTTTAATGTCTTTTACGCCCGACACAGTCCAGTCCCCCTATTTAGCAACAAAATTTCACTCACTCATCCTTTTTCGATATACCCACTCGGCGCAGTTCTTTTGGCGGGCTCTTCCGACGCCCAAGGCGCCGTCCGGCACGTCCTCCGTTATGACGCTTCCGGCGGCCGTCATCGAGTCGGCCCCGAGATTTACGGGCGCCACCATCATGGTGTCGCTCCCCACAAAACAGCGGTCTCCTATTTTCGTGGAGTGTTTTAGTTTGCCGTCGTAATTGCACGTTACGGAACCCGCTCCTATATTAACATTTTCGCCGAGGACGGCGTCGCCCATATAGGACAGATGGGGGACTTTGCTCCCCCTGCCGACGGTGGTTTTCTTTAGCTCGACGAATTTTCCGGCGAAGGATTTTGGTTTCAACAAGGACCTCTCCCTGATATAGGTGAACGGGCCGGCCTTGGCGTCGTCCTCTATATCGCTGTCCTCGACTATGACATTGGCTATCAGCTTTACGCGCGCTCCAAGTCTCGCGTTCCGCAAAATGCAGTTGGCTCCTATATCGCAGTCTTCCCCGACGACGGAGTCCCCCCATATCTGAACGAGCGGAGCCAGCGAAACGCCTCTCGATAGCTTCACGTCAGGCCCGACCCACACCGCGCTCGGGTCGAGTACGCTTACGCCCTTTTCCATCCAGTCGAACAAAATGGCGTCACGAGCGCACCTTGTGACGCCCGCCAGCTCGGCTTGCGTGTTCACGCCCCGCATTTCCGTTTCATCGGCCACCGTCGCGCTGATTTTCATGCTCAGGTCGTTCATAATGGCCAGCGCGTCCGGCAGGTAATATTCTTTTTGCGCGTTGTCGTTTTTGAGCTCGCCAATAACGCGCGTCAGAGAGGGTACGTCGAAAAGATAGCACCCGGCGTTGACCTCGCGAACCTTGCGCTCAAATGGCAAAGCGTCTTTATGTTCTACTATATGGATATTTCCTGGCTCTGTGCGTATAACGCGACCGTACCCGTCCGGGTCGGAGGCCATGAAGCTGAGAAAGGCGCAGGCGCGTCGCGACGCCCGATATTCCTGAAACAGAGATTGAATAGTGGAAGCCTTGAGAAGCGGGAGGTCTCCGTTCAGCACGAGGAGACAATCGAATTTTTCCCACCACTGACGGGTTGTCTGGACTGCGTGGCCTGTTCCGAGCTGTTCTTTTTGCTGTAAGATTGTGACTGATGGAAAGGATTTTAGATACTCGCTCACCTGGCCGCCCCCGTGTCCGACCAGTACGGCAACATCAGCGCATATTCCCCGGGTTTGATTTTCGGTAAGCGTTTTTAAGAGATAGCCCAACATTGGCTTGCCAAGGATGTTATGAAGAACCTTAGGAAGGTCGCTATTCATTCGAGAGCCCTTCCCCGCCGCCATAACGAGAACGCCCATAAGCGGAGAGGCGACGAGGGACGAGTTGTGTGAGTCGCTTAGTTTCTCTACCAGTGAAATTTTTTCCACGGTCCGCTCATCACTCCTTTGTTTTACGTTGGTTTTGGCTGGGGTGGCTGGATTCGAACCAACGATGGCGGAGCCAAAGTCCGCTGCCTTGCCACTTGGCGACACCCCAGTATTAAACACCAATCGTCACGCCGACATTATCCGCGAAATGCGGCTTTCAGTCAAGGCTGAATTTTCACCCCGCGCCGAAGCTCTCACGTGGAAAACGCCGCGCGAATATGAGAGAATACAAAACGCCGCCTGAGACGGGTCGGCTCAAAAATTTAACGTTTTTAAGAAAAACGCCTCCCGAGGAGAGTTGAATAAATTTTGTTTACGTTAAGCGCGGATTTGCACACGCACACCATAGGCTCTGGACACGCTTTCAGCACGGTCAAGGAAATGGCCGGCGCGGCGAGCGAAAAAAAATTAAGCGTTTTAGCCGTAACCGATCACGGCTCCGCTATGGAGGGCGCGAGCGGGGCTATTTATTTTCGTAATCTGTCGGTTTTGCCGCGAAATATCGGAAGCGTTACGATCTTGAAGGGCATAGAGGCCAACATCATGGACATGGACGCGCGGCTCGACGCGGACGCGCCTCTGCTTTCAAGGTTAGAGTGGGTCATAGCGAGCCTGCACGAGAACGTGACGGCCCCCGCGACATCGGCGGCCCACACCGAGATGTATCTGAAATTAGCGGACAATCCCCTTGTGGACATGATAGGGCACCCGGACACTCCCGCCTACGCCTTTGATTACGAGCGCGTGATTCGAGAGTTCGGGGCCAAGGGGAAAATCGTAGAGGTCAACAACGAGCACGCTTTCTGTCACGGCGCGCAGAACGGAAAGAACTGCGCGCGGATAGCGTCTCTTTGCAAGAAGCACGGCGTCAGAATCGCCGTCAACTCCGACGCTCATATTTTCAGCAAGGTGGGGGAGGTCGGGGCCGCCTTAGTGATGCTGGACGAGATAGAATTTCCCGAAGAGTTGATTTTGAACTTAAAACATGAGCGCGTTTTAGACTATATCAAGTCAAAACGCGCTCTGTTCGTCTGAAATTTAACTTTGACCCTTACGCGAAACAGCCGGTGATTATCTGAACAAGCTCATCTCCGATACGGCTCTGCGCCTCTACGGTCGAAGCGCCTATGTGCGGCGTCAGAAGTATCTTGGGGTGCGTGTAAATTTTTTCATTCTTGCAGGGTTCCTCAGCAAATACGTCGAGCGCGGCGGCGGCGAGTTGTCCGCTTTCGAGGGCGGCGAGCAAGGCGGCCTCGTCTATCAGGCTACCCCGCGCGGCGTTGATCAAGAACGCGCCGCGCTTTATTTTCGCAAAGTTTTCCGCGTCCAATACAGGCTTATCCGCGCCCCCCATGTGGAGCGTGATAAAGTCGGAGCTTGCCAGCACTTCGTCAAGGGACATAAACTTGAACGGCTCGTTCTCCGGCAGGTGTCCCACGATGTCGGTGTAGACGACGCTCATGCCGAGAGCGGCGGCTTTTTTGGCGACGCTTCGCCCTATGCGCCCCATGCCGGCGACACCCAGCGTTTTCCCGGCTATCTCGATTCCCTCGTAGCGTTTTTTCTCCCATTTCCCCTCGTGCATGGTCTGGTTGGCGTCATAGACGAAACGCGCCAAGCTAAAGAGAGACCCTATAACCAACTCCGCCACCGAATTTGTGGACGCATTCGGGGTGTTTTTAACGATTATTCCTTTCGATTGGGCGTACTCGACGTCCACGTTGTCTATTCCCACTCCGGCGCGAATGACTATCTTGAGGCGTCCGGCCTCGGCGGCCTTGTCTATTATGGGCTTACGCACCTTGGTGGCCGAGCGGATAACAAGCGCGTCGAAGTTTCGCAGCTGCTCCCCAAGCTCTTCGGGCGCGTAAAACTGCTCTACGACATCGTAGCCCTTTTTGGTCAGCTCCTGCACGGCGGTTTTGTTCATCCCGTCGCTCGCGAGGACTCGTAAACTGCCCATGCTATTTATTCCTTTCCGCGAAATCGCGCATAAAGGCGACTAATTTCTCCACTCCGGCCTTGGGCATGGCGTTGTAGATGGACGCGCGCATACCGCCGACGAGTTTGTGCCCCTTCAGGTTAGCCATCCCCGCCGCGGCGCTTTCCTTGGCGAAAGCGGCGTCAAGCTCCGCGTTGCCCGTGTTGAACGTCACGTTCATCATGGAGCGGTCGCGCGGCAGAACGGCGGTCTTGTAAAAATCAGTGGAGTCCAAGTAGTCATAAAGAACGGCGGCCTTTTCCTGGTTGCGCTTTTGCATGGCCGAAAGCCCACCCAAACCCTGAATCCACTCTAACACCAGCATGGAGATGTATATAGGCCAGCAGGGCGGGGTGTTGTACATGGAGTCATTTTTCGCCTGAATTGCGTAGTTGAGCATTACGGGCGTGCCGGGAAGGGGGTCGTGAAGCAGACTATCACGAATGATGACTATGGTGAGGCCGGCGGGCGCGATGTTTTTCTGAGCGCCGGCGTAGATGACGCCGAAGCGGGAGACGTCCACCGGCTCTGACAGTATGCAGGACGACATATCGGCGACCAACGGCACACCGCCGGTGTCCGGGATATACTTCCACGTGGTGCCGAAGATGGTGTTGTTGAAGCAGATATGGACGTAATCGGCCTGCGGGTCGAGGGTCAGTTCTTTTTGTTCTGGGATGTGGGTGAAGTTTTCGGGCTTTGTGGTGGCGGCGAGGGAGATTTTTTTGCCGTTCGCGGTGCCTATCAGCTCCGCTTCCTCGTAGGCTTTGCCGGAGAAGCTGCCGGAGACGACGTAATCCGCCCGCCCGTTTTTCGCCAGCAGATTCATGGGGATCATAGCGAACTGTTGCGTCGCGCCCCCCTGAAGGAACAGCACCTTGTAGTTTGACGGAACGCCCAAGACCGACCGGAAAAGAGCTTCGGTATTTTTGATTATATCGTCGTAGACCTTGGATCGGTGGCTCATCTCCATGACGGACATGCCCGAGCCTTTATAGTCCATAATCTCAGCGGCGGCCTGTTTCAGCACCTCTTCGGGCAAAACGGAAGGGCCCGCGGAAAAATTGAAAATCCTTGACATTGTTATTTCCTCCTTAGTATTTGTAACAGGCCACGAAATGCCCCGGCGATATTTCCTTGAGCGGCGGTATGCCCTTGGCGCACTGATCCATACACTCGTTGCAGCGTTTAGCGAACCGGCAGGCGTTTGGCAGATTCACAGGGCTGGTTATTTCCCCCTTTAGCGTGATGCGCTGGCGCTTGTTTCGCAGATCGGGGATGGGAATAGCCGAGAGAAGGGCCTTGGTGTAAGGGTGGAGGGGGTTGTTGAAGTGCTCCTCCGCCGAGGCTTTCTCCACAATCTGCCCAAGGTACATGACCGCGATGTCGTCTGAGAAGTGGTTGACGACCGAGAGATCGTGAGTGATAAAGATGTAGGTCAGGCCTAACCGCTCCTGAAGCTGCTTCAGGAGGTTTAATATCTGCGCCTGAATGGAGACGTCGAGCGCGGAGACCGGCTCATCGCATATTATGAACTTGGGTTCCATAGCGAGCGCGCGGGCTATGCCGATTCTCTGGCGTCTGCCGCCGTCGAGTTCGTGGGGGTACGTATTTATGAGGCGCTCGGCGAGGCCGACGGTCTCCATTAACTCCAAAACGCGTTTTTCCAAGGCTACCTTATCGGTGATTATGCGGTTTTCCTTTATCGGCTCAGCGATTATCTGGTTTATGGTTTTCCGGGGGTCGAGCGAGGAAAACGGATCCTGAAAGATTATCTGCATGTTCTTACGCATTTTACGCATGGCGTTGCTTCCGAGCTTAACCACGTCCACGCCCTCAAAGAGCACCTCGCCCGCCGTAGGTTCTATAAGACGGAGAATGGCGCGTCCGGTGGTGGATTTTCCGCAACCCGACTCTCCCACTAAACCCAGCGTCTTGCCCCGCTCAATGGAAAAACTCACGTCGTCCACCGCGTGAAGCAAACCGTGAGATGTCTCGAAATATTTTTTGAGTCCCCGTATATCCAATAGCTTCTCCGTCATCGCGCCTTCCTCCTTTCAAGAAGAAAATCGGGCTGCCTGTCGTAGGCCGAGCATGCCACTTTGTGGGTGTCGGTGACGCTCCGTAGCGCGGGATGCTCGCTTTCGCATTCGCGCCCAGCGTAGTCGCAGCGAGGCGCGAAGGGGCAGCCCTTGGGCTGTTCTGTTGGGTCGGGCATGAGGCCCCTGATTGGCTTCAGCATCGCCTGACGGTCGGCTATGTTCGGCAGGGAGTTGAAAAGCCCCTCGGTGTAGGGGTGCATTGTGCGCTCGAAGATGTCCTCAAGCGTCCCCTGTTCTACAATGCGGCCAGTGTACATAACGGCCACCTCGTCGCAGACCTCCGCTACGATACCGAGGTCGTGCGTTATCATGATCATGGACGTGTCGTGCTTTTCTTTGAGGTCTTTCATCAGGTCGAGCACCTGCGCCTGAATTGTGACGTCGAGCGCGGTGGTGGGCTCGTCGGCGATAATCAGTTTGGGGTTGCAGGCAAGCGCGATGGCTATGACCACCCGCTGTTTCATCCCGCCCGAAAACTGATGAGCGAACTCGTTGGCTCTGCTCCTCGAAATGCCCACCATCTCCAAAAGCTCCTTGGCTTTTTCCTGCGCGTCGTGATGACTCAAATGCTCGTGGATTTCGAGGCTCTCCGCTATCTGGTCAACCACTCGGAAAACCGGGTTGAGGGCGGTCATGGGATCCTGAAAAATCATGGAGATGTCCTTGCCGCGAACCTCCTCTAACTCTTGCGCGGAAAGAGACCTGATGTCCTGTCCGCAGATTTCGAGCTTAGCGCACTCCACCACGCCGGGGGGCGAGGGCACAAGTCTGAGCATGGCGAGCGCCGTCGTGGTTTTCCCCGCGCCGGTTTCCCCCACTAATCCCAAAGTCTTTTTGTATCCGAGCTTCAAATCGAGGCCGTTCACGGCGTAGACTGTGCCGTCCTCGGTCTCGTAGCGCACGTTCAATCCTTCGATGTCAAATATGTAATTGTTGTCACTCATGGATAACACCCGCTGTCCTTATCGCTTCAGCTTGGGGTCGATGGCGTCACGCAACCCGTCGCCTATGAGGTTCAGCGACAGGACGGTGATCATGATTGCCAAGCCGGGGAAAATAGTCAAATAGCTGCTGTTCCTGATATACGCCCTGCCGGCCGAGAGCATGGAGCCCCACTCAGGCGCGGGCGCGGGGACGCCCAACCCAAGAAAGCTCAGCCCTGCGGAGGCTATGATGGCCTGAGCCACGCGGAGCGTCGCCTGCACTATTATCTGAGAAACGCAATTAGGCAGTATATGGACGAGGATTATCTTCCAGTCGCGCATACCGATGGCCCGGGCGGACTCCACATATTCCTCTCCCCTGACCGACAGCACCGCCGCGCGGGCCACGCGCACAAAAGTCGGCGTGCTTGACACCCCTACGGCGACCATCAGGTTGAAAGTGCTTTTCCCGAGGGCCGACACGATGGCTATGGCCATCAAAATGCTCGGTATGGACGAAAATATGTCCGTTATCCTCATAATGACGTCCTCGAACGCCCCGCCCACGTATCCCGCCGCGGCCCCGAGCGTCACGCCGAAGATGAGCGATATTATGACGGACACGACTCCGATAGCCAGCGAATAGCGCGCGCCAAAGACGATACGGGCTAAAATGTCCCTTCCCAAGTCGTCCGTGCCGCACCAGTGTTCAGCGGAAGGGGGCTTCAGGCGGTTCATCACGTTCTGCTCTATGACGTCCGATTCATAGTTGTAAATGACGGGCGCGAAAATCGCCAAGAGCGTGACGAGAACAAGGATAACGAGCCCGAGAACCGCGCCCTTGTTTTTCTTGAGTCGGTTCCAGATGGCGACGAAAGCGCTGCGCTTGCGGTATTTTTTTGAGACGAGCTCTGTTGAGGTTATATCTATTTTTTCAGCTGTCATCTTTCGCTCTCCTACTTTGTGTACTGCGCCTTGATACGCGGGTCAACGTAGGCGTAGACGATGTCCACCGCGAGGTTCACAATGCTGACCAGCATGGTGGTCATAACCAGCGCGCCTGTGACCGTAGGGATGTCCCTCTGATTGATGGCGTCCACCACGAGACGACCGACGCCCGGCCACGAAAAGACCGTCTCCGCGAGGGCCGAGCCGCCCAGAACGTTGCTGAACTGAATCCCGAAGACCGTGATGATGGGGATAAGGGCGTTGCACAGGGCGTGCTTGTTTATGACTTTGCGCTCGGTGACGCCCTTGGAGCGGGCGGTACGCAAGTAGTCCTGCCTTATGACGTCCAACATCGACGACCGGGTTGTGCGGGTCAGGAGGGCGGCGAGGCCCGAGGCTACGGTCAGGGCGGGCAGGATGATGCTGCGAAAGCCGGTGTAGCCGCCGGATGGAAGCCAGCCTAAACGGAGGGAAAAAACGAGAATGAGGAGCAAACCCAGCCAGAAGTTAGGCATGGAAAGCCCTAAGAGCGACAATACCATGGACGCCGTGTCCTTGAGTGAGTTTTGGTGGACGGCGGCTATTATACCCAACGGGATAGAAACTACTATGGCTATTATCATCGCTAAGCTCGCCAAGCGAATCGTGTTCGGCAGACGCTCCATGTAGGTTTTGAACACGTCCCGCTTGGTGACAAAGGATGTTCCGAAGTCTCCGTGGAGCATATTGTTGACATAGCGGAGGTATCGCGTGAAGATGTTCCCGGAAAGCCCCAGCTGTTCACGGAGCGCGTCTAACTCCTCCTCGGTAGCCTGATCGCCCGCCACCATGTAGACAGGGTCGCCCGGCGCCAGATCCATAATGAAAAAGATAATAAAAACGACGCCCAGCAACACCGGAATTAACATCAATAGCCGCTTGAATATGTATCGGTGCAATTATCTCGCCTCCTACGCCTTAAAAAACGGGCGGCCACCAAGGGCCGCCCATCAAATGGTCGTTCTCTACTGCGCGACGTAGATGCCGCGATAATCGTGCTTTGCCGTACCTAACCAAACCGCGCCCTCGACTCCGGCTCTGGTGCCGATGTTGATGATGGAGGTGTTGAGCGGGATGATGGGGCAAATCTCAGTCAGGTCTTTCTCGAGTTTGTGGTACATAGCCTCGCGCTTCGCGGTGTCTGGCTCCACCAAGGCCTCGTCTATCAGCTTGTCTATATCCTTGTTGGCGATGAGCGAGCGGTTGCTGCCGCTGCCGGTGTAGTACATGCTACGCACCGTGAAGTCGGTGCCGTCGGCGTCAGTCCAGGCATAGAGCGCCGTTACGTGCTTGTGCTCGTTCAGCATACTCTTGAGGCCCGCGCTTTCCATCTCCTGTAGCTTTGCCTTGACGCCAATCTTGGCGAAGGAGGCCTGAATGACCTGGGCCATGAGGTTTCTTTCGGAGCCGTTGTAGGCTAAGTCAAACTCGAAGCCCTTGGGATAGCCGGCCTCTGCGAGCAGCGCCTTGGCTTTGTCTAAGTTGAAATCGTACGCTTTCAGGTTAGGATCAAGGCCGAACTGGCCGCGGTTGATCATGTTGTTATGTATGGTGCCGAGTCCGTCATAGCCGACCGTTACAAGATCCTGTTTGTTGATGGCGTGGGCCAGCGCCTGACGAACCTTCTGATTGTCGAAAGGGGCCTTCGTGTTGTTCATGGTCAGGTAGAGCATGATGACGCTCGGAACCTGAACCAATTTCAAATCAGGGTCGGTGGAGACGTTGTCGATTTCCACGGGGGGAAGGTTTATGCAAACGTCAATCTCGCCGGTTTGAAGAGCTATGACGCGGGAGGAGTCCTCTTTCATCAGCTTGAGCTCTATGCGGCGCGTCTTTGCTTTCTCGCCGTGGTAGCCGTCGTAGCGAACGACCGAGATGGCGTCGCCGGGCGTCCATTTTTCAAGCACGTACTTGCCGGTGCCCATATTAGACGCCGCGTCGCCCTTTGCCGTTATGGCTTTTTCTGACAAAATGCTCAGACTGCGGTGGGCAAGCTGCATCAAAAACTCCTGACTGGGCTGAGAGGTTTTCAGGATTATTTCATGGTCGTTCACTACCTCGATGTCGGCGAGAACCGAAAGTTTCGGCGATGTGAAGGATGATTTTTTCGCCCTTTCGAAGGTAAACTTGACGTCATTAGTCGTGCAGGGAGTACCGTCTGTGAAAGTGGCGTTGGCGGGTAGCGTGAACTTGTAGGTGTTGCCGTCGATAACCTCAAATTTCGCGAGCCCCTGGACGACTTTCCCCTGAGAGTCAAGCTCCACAAGCGTTTCGTGGGTCATAATGAAAAGAATCATGTTGGAATCGGTGTTGGAGCCCTGCGGGTCGGTCGTCGTTATGTCGAGCGGAGTGCCGATAATTATCGAGTCCTTGTAGCCCGCCGCCTGAGAGGGAACAACGGCGACGCAGAGAATAAGGGATAAACAAAGTACGCCTGTCAACAATCTTCTGAGAACGGTCATTTTAACGCCTCCATAAAATTTTGGTCTTCAGCTTAGGAAAAAGCTCGAATAAAACTCGTAAAAACAGCGCGCCATCATCTGCGTTTTTTCACATACCCATACCACCCCTAACCCAAAGTAAAAACGAGAAAACTGATTTTGCGTATTTGCTTTGCCGAACATTACGAACTTTAGAGAGAGGATTGATACTTGTCTGATTGATTTGCCGAAAATTATAAGTTATCTACTATTGTATGTTTCAGAAAATATACACAAAAAAACAGCTATTGTCAATCTCGCTCTTTGCGGGCAAGCGTTTGTGATACAATACGACTTTGATATTTTAAGGGGAAAAATTTGAAAATTAGTTTATAGAATCAAAATTTCGTAAATTAAATTAGGAGCTGACCTTTGCCCGTATGTTGAATCTTGAGTTAGATCTTGACCGGAAAAATTCTTTTATTTTCGATTTCGACTCCACGCTCGTGAGTATAGAGGCCCTCGACACGCTTGTAAAATCGCGCTTAAAAGACGCGGAGAGTGACGCTGTGCGCCGTATAGACGATATAACCCGTCGTTCCATGAACGGGGATTTGAGCTTTGACGAGTCTTTGCGTTTGCGCTTTGAGTCCGTCAAAATGAGGGTGGAGCACTTCAAGCAAATGGGACGCGAAATTTGCGCGTCTTTGACCGACGGGATGGAGGAGCTTCTGAAAGACCTTATCGCGCGTGGTCAGGAGCTTTTTATCGTCAGCGGCGGCTTTTACGATATAATCAACCCGGTGGCTACGCGGCTTGGCGTGCCGCCCGAAAACGTCTTTGTCAACGAACTTATCACGGGCCCGGACGGGAGAGTTATCGGCGTAAAGGAGTCTCCCTTGGCTCACGAGGGCGGCAAGGCGGAGGTAGTTCGTATACTTAAAGAGCAGGGGCGTTTGCCGGGCAAGATAATTATGCTTGGCGACGGAATGTCCGACTGCGGCGTTTTTTCGAACGGCCTGTCCGATTTCTTTATCGGGTGCGGCTTCCACGTCGCGAGGCCTAAGGTAATGGCTTGCTGTGAGACTTGTAAAGAAGCTGTTTTTTTGAACACGGTGGGGGAGTTGCGGCAGCTTTTGTTTTGATGTTGTTTGCGAGGTGAAAATTATTATGGGGAAGTTTAGATTTTTTATGTCGCTTGCGCTGTTTGTGTTTGTATTTTTTCCAGCGGCCGCCGAGGCTCGTGAGGCGCGAATCGTCATAGATTTTCAATATGGCGACGCCATGCCGTTCAGCGAGGGATTGGCCGCCGTGAAGTCCGTGGATCTCTGGGGATACATAGACGCTACGGGTAAGGAGATAATACCCCCCACATGGAAGGCGCCCGAGGTCGGGCGATTTTCCGAAGGTTTTGCCTTTACGGGAAATTCATTCATAGATACGACCGGACAGGCGGCTTTTGACGGGCGCGCCTTCGAGAGGGCTCATCCTTTTTCTGAGGGATTGTCGGCCGTGCAAAGCGGCGGGCAGTGGGGTTTTATCGACACGGCGGGGCGGTTCGCCATTCTGCCCGTATATGAGGACGCCGGGAGTTTCGCGTTCGGTTTGGCCCCGGTCAGACGAAACGGTCTTTGGGGCTTCGTCGATAAGTCCGGGCGTCTTCTTATCACCCCGCGCTACATAAGGGCCGGAACGTTCGGCGCGTCCGCGCATGAGTCACAGGCCCGCGCCGCTGTGGAGTACGACGGAAAAATCGGCTATATAGACAAAACGGGGCGCTTTGCCGTGCTTCCCAAGTACGACGAGGGAGGGGAGTTTCATGACGCTCTCGCCCCCGTTCGGGGCTCTTACCATCGCGGGGACTGGGGATATATAGACGCTTCGGGGCGCGAGCTTATCCCGCGCCGCTTCAATGACGCCGGAGTGTTCGGAGAGGGCTTAGCTCCCGTGGCCACGGACGCGCGATGGGGCTATATAGACACAAAAGGAAGAATAGCGCTCGAGCCATTCTACGACTACGCCCGCCCGTTCAGCGAAGGATTGGCCGCCGTCGAGCGCGACGGCAAATGGGGGTATATCAGGGCGAAGTAGGCGCGGCTGTCAATACCGTCGACTTCTTTGACCGGTAAAAATAGAGCGGAGGGCATGGCATGAAACGCCATATATCACTTGCCTTGCCCGAAACAAAGAAATAAAGCTGACGCCTGAAGAAGTGGCGCGTCAGCTTTACGTTTACCGATTGATTCACAGCTGAAAAGCTATCGGTCTTTCCCCGTCTTTATGCCGTCGCCAATTCCGATAGTCAATTCACCGGTCATTCCGCACCATTCACAAGTAAACAGGCCACTATCTGAGATGTTGCAGTTTAGCTTTCCGCACTGACATACAACAAAATATTTCGAGCCGCAATAAGGGCAACCCGGATAGTCGGCGGCTGGTTCAACATTTCCGGTAATCGTCGTTCCTTCATAGCCCTCTCTGCGAGCAGTCGCTTCTTTGATTGGGAAAGCCCAAGTGTATTGCCAAGCATTCATACTCGTTCTCTCAAAGCGGACGCCGTACAGCTTCTTGTTTTTCTTGCATTTGCATAGTGCGATTACGGCTTCATTCATCAGCGCTATCCTACCCGTTGTAATAAGCAATTAAAGCCGTTATGTCGTCTCCACAACCCATTTCGCTTGTTTCCGACAACCATTGCTCTAAATTTTTGCGTACAGCATCCGTACCATGCTCTTTCATAAGACTGAAATATCCTTCGACGGATTTGATATACTCCTCCTGGCTTGCGTAACTGTTGGCAAAGCCGTCGGTAGTCAGCATAAAAGCATAAGGTCGCGCCGGAACCACCGGAATGGTTCGCTTTATTAGGGTGATGGCTTTTTTCCATGAGTCGGGTTTAGACAAAGAATGTGTTTCTGTGCCGAGTATCTTTTCCGTGACAATCAGAGGTTCGACGCCACTATCGCTGATATACGCCATATCTCCGTCGCCAAGCTGGAAAGCGAATACAAAAGACGGCGTTATCAATAGGCCAAGCAATGTC
>BNVG01000007.1 GCA_025997935.1 Synergistales bacterium
CTGCGGCGTATCCTTTCAGTCTTGCGTATCTCCTCATCCCAGTCGACGCGACGCCTACGCATACCACCGCCCCCTTGTCGCTTCTATTCTACTCTTTTTTTCGCGCCATTAGCGAGCAATCCCCCCACGACAAGCGTGGCCTCGAACAACAAATAAAGCGGAACGCCCAAAGCGACCTGAGATATTACGTCAGGCGGCGTGAGAATGGCGGCGAGCGTGAATATGCCCAAAATTATATAAGCTCTGCGGCGCGCGACGCCACTGGGCGTAACGACGCCTGTCAGCATCAGCGCCAAAAGGATAAGCGGCGCCTGCAACAAAAGCCCGGCGGCCAGCATTATATCGAACAAAAGCGACAGGTACTCCCTAAACCCCCAGAGTTGCGTTATCTCGTCAGCGCCGAAAAACAGAAAAAAACCAAAGACAAGGGGCGCGAGCAGACGATAGCACAGACACGCGCCCAGAATAAAAAGCGCCGGCGCTATAAAAAGCGCGGCGGCCGCAAACGCGTGTTCTCTGCCTCTCAGCCCCGGCCACAAAAAAAGCGCGGCCTCAAGGCAAAAAAACGGCAGTGTGAAAAGAACCCCTGTCCAGACCGACAGATGAAGATAAGCCATGAACTTCTCCGCCGGCGCAAAAGTATAGAGCCTCACGCCGAACGCGGCCAAAGGCTCGGTCAAAAAGTTCGCTATATCCGAAGAAAAGGTAAACGCCCCGACGGTAGCGGCCAAAAACACGATCAGCACGACTATGATACGTCGTCTGAGTTCCTCGATATGCGGAAGCCAAACGCCGTCGTCATCCTCCGCGCCGTTCTTACTTGTCCGAACCGCCGTCGTCTTTGGGGCCTGGGTCATTTGCGTTTAGGGCCGACTTAAATTCCCTGATGGCGTTTCCCGCCGCCCGCCCAACCTCGGGTAGCCGCTTCGCGCCGAACAGCACCAAAGCCAGCACAATCAAAAGGGTAATTTCGCCCATGCCAAGATTCATTACGCCACCTCTTTCTTCCTTTTTTGAGTGAAGTGATTTTGTTATTATACTATGCCATTCAAGAAAAGAGATGGTTCTGCGAGAATACCGCCTATGCGTCACTTCCGTCCGTTTTGAAGCTGTTCATGATGTTTTCGAGGTTCATTGCGATGTCGGTGAGGTTTTTCGACTCCACTGTGACGTTGTCGACTATGTCCGCCGTTTGCGCCGTCGTGCGAGTGAAGATGGAGAGCTCTTTGGTCAGTTCGTCCACGCTCTTCTGTGTCTGAGATGTGGATTCCGCTATTTCGTTGCTCGACGCCGCCTGCTCCTCCGCCGCGGCCGCGATGGTCTGAACCGCTTCATTGACCTTGTCAATCTCCAAGAGGGTGCTTTTGAGGCTTTTTTGCGCCGTCTCGGCCTTGACGGTTATATCGGATATGACGGTCGCGGCGTTCTCGGTCGAACAAATTGCCTGGGTCGTGTCGTTTTTCAGGCTTTCTATCAGCTCCGCGACCCTCTGCGAGGCTACGTTGGATCCCTCGGCCAGCTTGCGAACCTCGTCGGCGACAACCGCGAAGCCTCGCCCCGCCTCTCCGGCGCGAGCCGCTTCAATCGCGGCGTTGAGCGCCAGAAGGTTTGTCTGGCTCGCTATATTGCGAATTGTGGTTACAAATTCCGTGATGGAGTCGACGGCCGCGCCAACCTTAGACATTCCCTCGCTGTTATCTCGCGTCGCCGTACCGACGGAGTGAAGATCCTTCACAAAATCATTAACCATCTCCGAGACGTCGACGCTGAGCTTCGACGTGGCGCTCGACGCCTCCGCGCCCGTCGTGGCCGACGTGGCCGTCATCATGGCCGCCTGGGTGACCTCCTGAATCGAGAGAGAAGTCGAACTGATAGCGCCAAGCGTGGCGTTGGACAATTTCTCCACGTTTTCGATAGCCGTCTTGGCGTTTGCGACTTCCAAAGCCGCCTTGTTCGTAAGTTCGTCTAAAACGTTCGCCGAGGAGATAACGTTCTTCACGCTCCGATGTACCATGACGACGACTTCATTGAACGAGCTTCGCATGTTTCGGAGCGACAGAACCATGGAGCCTATTTCCGTATCTTTGTCGACATTGACCTTCGACTCGAAACGCGCCGTCTTCTCGTCCACGGTGAGGTCGAGGTTCGCGATGCCGCTTAGCGACGCCTTCACGACGCTGAGCGGCCTGACGATGGTCGGCGTCAGCACGAGCAGGAACGCCGCCAGCAACACGAGGACGAGCGCCCCCGCCACCATCAGGAGCGTGGTGATTCTGCCCACGATATGGGCGATCTCCCGGTGCGAAATGACGATAGCCGCGATATAACCGCTCTCGCCGGGCGAGTAAAAGATCCTGTCCCGTCCGTTGGCCGCGGTGTAATCGCTCCAACCCTTTTGGCGGCTCAGGATCTTTTTCCCCGTGGCGGCTAAGTCCTGCGTGATATTTTTGCTGGCCTTGGTGATGTTCTCAGTCGCGACAAACGCCTCGTTCGGATGCGCGACAATCGTACCGTCGGCGCCTATTAACATTCCGTACCCCGCGCCCATGATGTTGGCGTGCGTCAGCTTGTTCGTAAGAAGGTCCATGGTGATGTCTATCGCCAAAACCCCCAGCAGCCGGCCAGATTTATCGTAAAGCGGCGTAGAGGTGGAGACGACGAGTTCTTTGATCTCTTCGTCCACGTAGGGTTCGGTTATAATCGTCTTCTTCGCCGCCACGGCGTCCTTGTACCAGGGCCGCGTCCGGGCGTCGTAGCTCGCGTCCGGCACGTAACCGTTACCGCTGACCAGAACCCCCGTCTCCTCGAGGCCTACGTATACGTCCAACATGTTATTGGCCTGATTAGCTTCGTAAAGCTGCACCATAAGAACCTGCAAACGCTCGGGGTCGACGTCGCCGTCCGCGTTAAAGAACGAAAGCACGCCCGGGCGCGCGTTTTCTCCTATGTTTCTCAGACCGTTCATGTAGATATCGACCGTCTGAACTCCATCGTCCGCCCGCGAGATTCCCTCCACGACGGCGACATCCGTCAGCACCGCCGAAGATCGGGCGTACATCGTCGCTATCAGAGCAAGCAACACAAATACGATCACAAACATCAACAGGTACAACTTCGTTTTGATTTTCAAGAAAGAACACTTCCTTTTTTCTTTACTTTTCTTCATTTTTGTTCCGATAGAAAAAAATTCTGAAGATTCTATAATTCTATCACCAAATCAGCTCGAATTTAATGAGATAGCTGATTAAAGCTCACCCTTTTTCAGAAGCGGACTTTTGGAACGCACAGATAATGAAAAAGGCCACGTTTTATAGGCATTTGCTGGAATTACGGACGATATGATAAGAACTCTTACTATCAAAAGGTGTACTTTTTGATAGTAATCATGGTAAAATCTGAGACTCCAATGTAACATCCCAAATTAATAAAGAGCGACAGCACGCCATGTTTGTTTCATAACCCCGTTGGCGTCTTTCGCGGAAGGGCCGTGTGTAATTGTGCGTGATAACGCGTGAGATTCCGTTTTCTTACAACATTGGTTATCGGCTTAGGCTTTATTGCCGTCGCGGTTATTGGGTTCGTGTTTTACACGCAGTTTCGCGACTTAGCGCGGGAATACGGTATATCCAGCAGGGAGACCTATACCGCATATATTGATTATCTGTATAAAAATAACATCACGGACATGGTTCAATATATCGAGCAGGAATTTCCCGTTCTGCGCGACACGGAGCGGCTCAAGCGGGAAGCGGGCACGGATTGGTTTTGGGGGCAATCAGACAAACTCACCCGCATAGCGAAAACCTTCGGTTTCGCCTACGTATACTATATCGAAAAGGCCGAAAACGGGTATATATTCCTTATGTCTTCCGGCATCGGGCGGGACGAACATCCCGAGTGGCTGGGCGGGCCGGTATGGGTCGGTTCAGCTCCGGCTTTTATTGACGAAGCTTGGGAAACTGGCAAACTGACCCTTTCCCCTGAACCCACTGTCAATGAATGGGGTTCTCTGATTTCGGCGGAGCTGCCCATTCTCAATGACGGCGTTGTGGTGGGTATTTTGGGCATTGACTATGAAACTTCTCTCTTAGTGCAGCCCTTACAGCAAAGACAGATTGAAGTAAATAAACACGGCGAAATATTATTTCGCAGGCTACTGACCACACTCGTTATTTCCCTCTTTGTTATAGTTACAGTAATGGGCGTTCAAATGGCGGCGGATCGTAAAGTTATCCAAAGCCCGGTCCGGGTTATGGAAGCCAACGAGCGTACCCACCTTATGATAGACGCCACGCCCATAGCCTGTTCCATCTGGAATGAGAACGGCGTCATGATCGACTACAACTTAAGAGCGCTCAAAATACTGGAACTTTCAAAGAAATCAGACTATACCGAGCGCTTTTTCGATCTGAGCCCGGAGTACCAGCCCGACGGGATGAGTAGCCGGGAAAAAGCCGCGACAGTCATTAAAGCAGCTTTTGACACCGGTTACCAGTGTTTTGAATGGATGTTCATAGTCTTGGGGGAACCCCTCCCGGTGGAAACGACCTTGGTTCGCATTCCCCGGAAAGGCGGCTACCACCTTGCCGCCTATTCCCGTGATCTGCGGGAAATCAAAGCAAGGGAAGCGGCTGCCCGGGAGGCCGAAGAACGGACGAGGCTCATGCTTGATACCATAGCCCTTGCCTGTTGTTTTTATAATTCTGAGGGGCATGTCATTGATTGCAACAAGCGGGCAGTGGCTTTGTTTGGTTGCAAAAACAAGCTGGAATTTATGGCCAAATTTTCCAGCCTTTCGCCGGAATGCCAAAACGATGGCAGGAACAGCAGGGAAAGATCGTATGAGGAAGGCCGCAAGGCCTTTTCGGACGGAAAGAATGTTTTTCTGTGGGAACACCTGAAGACCGACGGGACTCCTCTGCCAACGGAAGTAACCCTGCTCCGGGTACGGTGGAAGAACGACGACCAGATCATCGCCTATATACGGGATTTGAGCAATCTGAGGGAATCGGAGGACAACCTAAAGCGGGTACTGTCCATAACGGAAAATTCTCCGAACCTTATGGCGTACATCGGAGCGAGTGGCGCTATTGAATACATGAATCCGGCGTTTTCCACCGTTACAGGCTTTAGCGATGAAGAATTGCGGGAGGGCGGATTACGGCTTATTTTCAGCCCCGAAGATTTTCGGCGAATGGAGAGGGAATATTTTCCCGCCGCCCTGCAAGACCGGATGGTGAACTTTGAAATGGGGGTCATTGATAAAAACGGTGAACGCCGGGATTTTTCTTTTTCCAATTTTGCCGCGGAGCTACGCGGCGGAAAGACCGGGATTGGGGTTCTGGGGCGGGACATCACCGAGCTGAAACAGATGCAGCGGAGCTTGATGACGGCGACGGAACAGGTGAAACAGGCGCTGGCTCAGGAAGTGCGGTTAAACAAGGCAAAAAGCGATTTTCTGAGCCGGATAAGCCACGAGCTACGCACGCCGTTGAACGCCATAATCGGCATGACGGCCATTGCGGAAAAGTTCTCCGGCAACGGCGAGCAAAAGCGTTGCTTTGAAAAAATAAAGGAATCATCGGAAGATCTGCTTGGCATGGTCAACGATATTCTGGACATGGCTGATATTGACGCGGGAACGCTTGACTTTGTGCCATTGCCTTTCAGCTTTGCCGCCGCTATGCGCGCGCTTGTCGACGCCGTCGCCCCAAAGGCGAATGCCAAAAGGCAGGCGTTTAGTACGGATATTGACAGGAATATAAGCGACTCGTTGGTTAGCGATAAACGGCTCTTGACGCAGATGCTGATGAAACTGCTTTCCAACGCGATAAAGTTCACGCCGGAGGATGGCGCTATCAGCCTGTCCGCCAAGTTGCTTGAGAGGCGGGGCGATGAATGTCTTGTTCACTTTGAGGTGAGCGATAACGGCATCGGCATCGACAAAGAGGCGCAGCGGCACATATGGGAAATCTTGTGGCAGGCGGACAGCGGCATTATTCGGAAGTTTAGCGGGATGGGCATCGGGTTGCCCTTAGCCAAACGCATCGTTGATCTGATGGGCGGGGAAATCAAGGTTGAGTCAGAACTGGGCAAGGGTTCCCGCTTTATCTGCGAACTTCCTCTTCGTATAGACCTTACGGCCCCGGAGCCGCCGGAAAATGACGCTCAGAATACGGACACGGGCGTATCCGTCGATTTTACCGGGCGGCGGGTTTTGATTGTGGATGACGTCGAAGTAAACCGTGAAATACTCTTCGCCATATTGGAGGACACCGGCGCTATCCTTGACGGGGCGTGTGACGGAGAAGAGGCCTTGAGGATGTTTTCCCAAAATAAATACGACCTGGTTTTAATGGATTTACACATGCCCGTGATGGACGGTTTTAGCGCCACAAAGGGAATACGCGCCTCGGCTCAGCCCTGGTCAAAAACAGTGCCTGTTATTTCGGTGTCAGCCGAAAGCGGCGCGGATCTGCAAAGTAAATGCATAAACGTAGGCATAACCGACCATCTCCCCAAACCCGTTGAGACGAACGCCTTGCTTGCGATGATTGCCAACCTATTTTCAAGCGCGCCTCCAAAGGGGCAACTGATTTGAGCGCGGCGGTCTCTCAAGATAGATAAAACAATACGCCCTCACGCGTTCTTCCTGAGAGTATCGCTGTATCTCCCGCCCAGCCTCAAAAGCTCCTCGTGCGTCCCTCGCTCCACGATTTTTCCGTCCGATATGACCAAAATTAAATCGGCCTCGCGTATGGTCGATAAGCGGTGCGCTATCAAAAACGACGTTCGCCCGCGCAGAACCTGGGCTATGGCTTTTTGAATAAGCGTCTCCGTCTCCGTGTCTACGGAGGACGTGGCCTCGTCGAGGACGAAGATGCGCGGGTCGGTCAAAACGGCTCTCGCAAATGAAATAAGCTGTTTTTCGCCCACCGACAGCTTGTCTCCCCCCTCCCCGACATCGCTGTCGAGCCCTTCTGGGAGGCGAGAGACTACGGCGTCGGCGCAGGCTATGCGGAGCGCGCGAACGATGTCGTCTTCCGTGGCGTCAGGGCGTCCGTAGCGGATATTTTCGCGCACGGAGCCGGAGAACAGATGAGGGGCCTGCAAGACGTAGCCTATGTTGGAGCGCAGCCAGAGCTGCGAACGCTCGCGGTAGTCGCGCCCGTCTATCAGGATTCTCCCCGAGGTCGGCTCAAAAAAGCGGCAGACTAAGTTCACGATGGTGGATTTGCCCGCGCCAGTCTCGCCAACGAGCGCCACGCGCGTCCCCGCCGTTATGTCCAGGTTGAAATGGGACAGCACGTCGTTGCCCGTGGTCGAGTATCTGAACGAAACGTCGTCGAAGCGCACACTCCCCGTCAACGGCTCCCAGTTTTCGCGTTTCGGGTTGAAGACATCGCCGTAAACACGCGTGACTTCGGGAGGATCCTGTATCTCTATTTCCTGTTTCAAAAGCGCGTCTATTCGCTCGATATTCGCCTGAGTGGACGTAGCGTCTGAGAAAAAGTGCGACAGGTGTCTTATGGGCTCAAATATGGAGACGGCGTAGGTTATCATCGCCGAAAGAGTCCCTATTGCTATGCGGCCGACACCGACGTCCCTCCCGCCCTGAACCAGCATGACGGACACGGCGAACGCGCCGAAGGTCATTATGACCGGGGTGTATAGCGCGCCCCAAAGCGCCGCGCCAACCGACGAGCGGTACATCGACGCGCTGAGGCCCGAAAATTCTCTTATATTTACGTCTTCTATGACGAGGGTTTTAGATGTCCGCGCGCCGAGTATCCCCTCGTTGAACGACGCCGTTATCATGGAGTTCGCCCGCCTCACAAGCCTGTTGCGGCTCAGGATTTTACCCTGAAACCACATGGTCGCCGCCGTCATAAAGGGCGCCATGACGACGAGCCAGATACCCAAACGAAACTCGAGGACAAGCATCGAGACGAGGGCGAAGACGACGTAAGCCAGCCCCCACATCATATCGAGAAGCCCCCAGGCTATGATAAGTCCGATTTTATCGGTGTCGGACAGCACTCGGGATATGATATAGCCGACTGGCGTCTTGTTGTAATACGATATGGAAAGAAGCTGAAGACGGTCGAAGCAAGCCTTTTTGAGGTCGCGCGATATGCCCATCTCGACGCTTATGGCCGTCCGGGCCAGAGCCATGACGCAGAGAAAATTCAACGCCATCATGAGCGCGCCCAAAAGAAGCGGCGGGAAAAGCCCGTCAGTCAAACCCGGCAGTATAAACGCGTCTATGAAATATTTCTGATAGAGCGGGATAAACACATCGATAAGCGAACATATCAGCATAAGCGACATGGCGAGCAGGATACGCGCGCGGTACGGCCTCAAAAACGGAAAAAGCGCGCGCCACACCGCAGCGCTAAGCGGTTTATTGTAGATTTCGTCGTCGTGGGTCATTATGGCCGCACCGCGACTGCCTTCGGCGTTTTTTCAAGCTCTTTGGCGTACGCAGCTTCGCCTTTTACAAACATAACGTTTATGCCGAATGAAATGGAATTTACCGCCATGACCGAGCCTCTTCTCTGTAATTTTCCGTGTTTTGAAATATTTTAACATGGGTATCTTTTTTATTGGGGGTTTTCTTGAGTTGATACTGCTCAGAGGGGAAAAGTAAAAACTGTCGCCCTGACGGACGAGCGGCAAGCGTTCTTAATATTGATTGACTATACTGCATAATTCATATAAGATTCTCTCGTCAAATCACGTCCAGCCATAAGAGATGGGGTGTCTAATTTGTCTATTCGTACGCGCTTGATAGCAACTTTTTCCATAAGTCTCATCATAGTGATTGGAGTCATCGCTTACATTGTGTTTTCGTCCGCCCGGGAGTCATCCATCGAAGCGTTTCATGAGTTCGCGGTCAGTCAGTTGGAGCGCGTCGAGGAACGCATCAACACGTTTATCGAACCGGGGGTCATGAGCGTCAAATATCTTGCCGATATGAATATTGTGAGAGATTCCCGAGGTAAACTCACTAACTATCTCGACACCAAAGAAACCACAACTCTCCTTTATGCCAACCATCCCCCGCACGAGCGTCTTATATACGACGAGTTCATTCGAGTATCAAACTCCAACAAAAATTTTGGCCTCGTTTTTATGGCCAATGACGATGGCCAGTACGCGCAGGCTCCGGAAGGGTATACCAAACTTGCGGGTTACGATCCCCGCAAGCGAGGCTGGTATGTCGAGGCCATCAACGACAAGCGCGACGTGACCGTGACGTCGCCGTACCTCACGACCGGAGGCGGCGTAGTGTGCAGTATCATGGTGAAAACTCGCGACCTCCAAGGCCGCCCCTTGGGCCTGTTGGGCGTGGACTACAGCCTTCAGAGCCTGACTAATGATTTCGACAAGCGCCGCGTTTCGAAAACGGGTTACCTCGTGGTGTTCGACGCCAATGGACGCATCATAACGGACGGACGCCACTCTAATTATGTCGCTATGGAGCCGAAGGATTATCCCGATATCCGAAAAAAAATGGCGGCTCTGTCCGATGGGGTGATGATGAACATAGGGGAGCGCGGAGCCGAGGAATATATCGTCATGAAAACCGTAGACTCGCTCGGCTGGAAAATCGCCGTCATCTTCGATAGAGCGGAGATGTTCGAATCATCCTACAAACTTTTACGCACTATACTGTTCACGTCGGTCGTCGTCTTTTTGCTTGCCCTTATCCTGCTTTTGACCCTTGCGCGCGGCATCCTGCGCCCGATAGAGAAATTGCGTGAAGCGATGTCCGCCGTTTATGGCGGCGATATGACGGCGCGCGTCGGCTTGAATGGAAAAGACGAGCTTTCAGAGGTCGCGCAATCCGTGGATCGGGTCGTTGCCGAGCAACGTGATTTCTTGCTGGAACTCAGAGAGCAAGGGGACAGGATCGACCACAATACGGAGGAATTGGAGGACGTGTTCAAGAACGCCGAGTCGATGGCGAGCGCCATTGCCGGTCACGCGCGCAGTCTCTCTCGCGCCGCCGACGAAAATTCCGAGGAGGTAGAGGTTTTGAGCGCCGGGATAGAGGAGATGTCGGCAGCGGCGACAGGGGCGGCGAGTTCAGCGGCATCCGTTTCCGCCGACGCCGAGCAGCTCAAGAAAAACGCGGAAGCGTCCGACGAGATGATCAGGCTCAACATGGCGAGTGTCGAGAATATGGCGCAAGCCTTCAAAACCGTTTCGACGCAGGTACAAAACCTCGACTCCAAGGCAGTAAACATCAACAATATCGTCGTGGCCATTACCGGTATCGCGGATCAGACGAACCTCTTGGCCCTCAACGCGGCAATAGAAGCCGCGCGCGCGGGAGAAGCGGGGCGCGGCTTCGCGGTCGTCGCGGAAGAAGTCCGCAAGTTGGCGGAAAACAGCAATAAGGCGGCGGGGCAAATCGGCGAGCTGGCGCGTGATATCGCTTCCGAAACACGTTCCGCCGTAGAGCGCGCGTCGGACGGGCTGAAGTTAGCGACGGACACGGAGAACGACACGCGCAAAACGCAAGAGAGGCTTTCCGACGTCATCTCGGCGGTTGCTCGTATCGTCGCCCAGATTCACAACGTGGCGACTACGTCGGAGGGACAGTCCGCCTCTCTTGCGGAGATGGCCGCTTCCGTGGAACGCGTCACGAAATCCGCTACTGGCAACAAGGAAAAATCGGCCGAAATCGCGGGTCAGGTCGACAATATCACCGAAACGATCGGAGGCGTGGCCAAAACGATGGATTCGTTACGCGGTATGGTCGCGTCGAATAGCGAGCATATCGCGCGGTTCACCTTGGAATAAGTGAGATATTATTTCAATACGCGATACTTCCTGTTCCGATTTCCGCCGCTCGCAACAACAACACCCTCGTCAACAAGCCGCGAAAGCAACCGCCGCGCCGTTGCCGACGAGCGCTTGATAATCTTCGCCGCGTCTGTCGCGGTGATTTCTCCGTTGCCTTTGAGATAAGCTATTAGGACATCTACGGGCCTTTTATCGCTCACAAAGTCGTTATCGCTCAATTTATCGCTCACGTTATCGCTCACATGGCCGTTATCGCTCACTTCGGTGAGCGATAAAATGAGCGGCACAATCGTCCTGAATACATCGCACTCAACGAGTTCCGGTTCTCCGCCAGAGTAAATTTTCGTATATTTATAAAGATTACGCACACCCGAACCGAGCGCGTCAGCGTAGCCGAGATTGATAAAAAAGTTTGCCAAAAGCGGATTTTTAGGCTGCGGAGTAAAGGATTGTCCCGTGATGTGGTCGGTTTGATATAATCCGGCGCTTTGCATAATCTCTCGGTCAGACGACTTCGCCCACGGGTGCTTTTCGTTGCGCGACAAAGCAAGCTGACGAACTTGCGGCATCAGCCTTTCCAACAACAGTTTGCTGTCTGTAGCGTAGGGGAATATTTTGCTTTCGCCGTCGCGGATAAGCTGTCTGAGTTTGTCGAGCATCACACCACCCCCTCCATAATTTTGCAGGAGCGGAGCGCGAAGGGTAGTTCGTCCGCTATCTCTGAGGCCAGAATGCCGTCCACGCCCTTGCGGTCTCTCAGGCGACGCCCCGCCATGCCGTGCAGAGCCCCGCCCACGCAGGCGGCGTCGAAGGGGCTGAGTCCCTGCGCCAGAAACGCCCCGATACAGCCGGAAAGGACATCGCCGGACCCGGGGACGGAAAGCTCCGGGCCGCCGTGGTTCAGCAAAGCCGTTCTTTCCCCGTCCGCTCCAACCGACATGACGAGCGTATCCCGCCCCTTCAAAAGGACGCAGCCCCATCGCCTCGCGAGGCGCTCCGCAGCCGCCGCGCGGTCTCGCCTGACCTCGTCGACGCTCCACGACAGGAGGCGCGCGGCCTCTCCCTCGTGAGGGGTCAAAACGGCGTCTTTACGCAAAAGCAGCTCTTCACCCCTCACGGCGAGCGCGTAAAGGGCGTCTCCGTCCATCAAAAGCGGCTTGTCCCATTTTTCCCAAAGAGCCTGAGCGAAGGCAACCGCCCCGTTGGAGCGCCCCAACCCCGGCCCAGCCACAGCGGCGTTCGCGCGCGGCGCCTCCGCGAGCGCCGCGTCCGTCCACGAAGCCCGCGACGTTGGCAGCTGCACCGCCTCCGGCAGACGGGACGCGCAGGCTTGGCATACAAGCGGCAAAGACAGCAGAGAAACGACACCGCCTCCGCTGCGTAGCGCCGACAAAGAGGCCAGTATGGCGGCGCCCGGATAGTTTTCCGACCCGCCCGCAACCAAAACCCGCGCGCGCGCCTCCTTGTTCATATCCAAGGGGCGAGGGGGCAGCAAGCGACTCACGTTTTCGAGATTGAACACGGGAAAAGACATTTGTATATTTGCCCCCTTCAGTTTCAGGCGGTACGCCGTATCAATATTCTTATGGCATAATAATTATATCTCGCAAAACAGGACAATCGACGGAAAATGGACGCGAAAATGTTTAACGCTATTTTTACGGAGGGGAAACCATTTTGGACGAAGACCTTATAACTTTCACTCAAGACCTTGTCAGGATTCAGAGCTATTCCGACCATGAGGGCGAAATTGCGCGGCGTCTCCTGCAAAAGATGGAAGAATTGGGATACGACGAGGCTTTTATCGACGAGACGGGCAACGTGGCGGGGCGGATAGGCCGGGGAGAAAAGACCGTCCTGTTCGATTCCCATCTCGATACGGTCGAGGTGAACGACGCGCCGGACTGGCTGTGCCCCCCCTTTAGCGGAGAGATAAGGGACGGCAGACTGTACGGGCGCGGGGCGGTCGATATGAAATCCGCTTTGGCCGCCTCTTTGTACGCCGCCGTCGCGGCAAGAGATTCGGGTTGGAACGCCGGAAAAACCGTTTACGTCACAGGGAGCGTCTGTGAGGAGTTCTGCGACGGGGAGAGCCTCAGGGCGCTGTTTGAGAATCACAGCCTGAAGCCGGATTATGTGGTTATATGCGAGCCCTCGGACAATACCATCACCTTAGGGCATAAAGGGAAAGCGCAGACGCGCGTCAAAACTTACGGCGTCTCGGCCCACGGCTCCGCGCCGGAAAAGGGGGTCAACGCCGTTTACGAGATGGCGGATATAGTAACGCGCGTGGAGAGAAGAAACCAGGAGCTCACCGCCTCTGGCAACCCCCACGGAACGATGGTTCTGTCCGACATATCCTGCGTCAGCGCCTCCCTGAACGCGGTTCCGAGCGAATGCGCCATATACATCGACAGACGTCTCGTTTTAGGAGAGACGGAGGAGGACGTCAAAAAAGAAATGGACAACCTTATCGCCGGAAAGAACGCCTCATGGGAAATCGGGCGGTTGACAAGAAAAAGCTGGACGGGAGCCGAGCTTTGCTATGACCCACTGCACTCGGCCTGGAAAATAGACGAGGAACACGAGCTGACAAAGGCCTGCCGCCACGCGTATGAAGACGCGTTTGGAAGCGCGAGCGAAAGATACGATTTTTGGGACTTCGGGACGAACGCCGTGACCCCCGTCCGCATGGGCATCCCCACAATAGGCTTCGGCCCCGGAGAGTACAAGCTGGCCCATATGGTCAACGAAAACTGCGAGCTTAGCAAAATCAAAGACGCCTGCCGTTTCTACGCGTCCTTGATCAAAAACTTATAGATAAAAAACTTATAGACAAGGGCGGGGACGCGCCAATATCGGCGGCTTTCAGGCGCGACACGCCATAACGCCGCGACGGGGAAGGGATTTTTTATGAAGAACTTCAAAAAAGCGATTCTATACATGCTCGGCCTGTTTTTAACGGCTGTCGGCGTCAATCTCTCTAAAATCGGGGGCCTTGGCATCTCTCCGGTTTCGTCTATTCCGTATGCCTGCGAGCTTATCTGGGGTATCGAGATGGGCTTGGCCACCGCGCTTATCTTTATGGGCCTGATACTGTTGCAGATAATTTTGCTACGGAAACGCTTCAAACTTATACAGTTTTCGCAGCTGATATGCACCTATGCGTTCAGCTTTTTCGTGACGCTGACCGGCCCCGCCATGCTAACCGGCTTTTTGCCGAATCCGGCCAACTGGTTTGCTCAGCTCGCCTACTGCCTTGTGGGCGTGGTATTTATAGGCGCGGGAGTCTCTTTGTACTTGATTCCGGGGTGGATTCCCATGCCGGCGGAAGGAGTGGCGCTCGCCCTCGTGGAGACAAGCGGCGGCAGACTTCCGCTTCACCGATGCAAGATAATCGTGGATGTAAGCCTCGTCGCCGTCTCCGCCGCCCTGTCGCTGACGTTTCTGGGCGGGCTTGTTTCGGTTCGCGAAGGTACGCTTATCGACGCGGTTTGCGTCGGCGTCATCGTCGGGTTCGTCCACAGGCGCTTTAAGGAAAAACTTTTGCTCTGGATAGAAAATATTTAACCCGGGAAAGGGGAGTTTCTATAATGGAATACAAAAATTTCGAGGAAGTGGCAAAAAGGGCCAAAAATATCCCGGAACGCAGGCGCGGAGTCGTCGCGGGCGCGGAGGACGACCACGTTTTAGAGGCCGTGTTCGAGGCCGAAAAGCGCGGCATAGCCGTCCCTGTCCTGACGGGGAACGAAAAGGCAATAGCCGGTAAAGTGAAAGCCCTTGGCTTCGACCCGTCAAAATACAGGATAATCGACGTGCCTGATGGCGAAAACCCAGCACAGCGCGCCGTCGAGGCGATAAACGCGGGCGAGGCCGACTTTCTCATAAAGGGGCGTCTCGACACAAAAGACCTCCTGAAGCCCGTCGTCGACAAAAAGAACAACCTCCACATCGACAGGCCCGGCGTCAAGGGGCTTATGTCCCACTTCACCATTTTCCAGATTCCGGGCTGGCACAAGCTCCTTGTGATAACGGACGGGGGCATGGTGATGTACCCAGACCTCGAAATGAAGAAGGGCATAATAGTCAACGCCGTGGAGACCATGAGAAGCATGGGGTACGAAAAACCCATAGTCGGCGTGCTTTGCGCCGTAGAGAAGCTCAACGAGAAAATGACCGAGACAGTGGACGCCGCCGCTCTCGCCGAGGCAAACAAGCGGGGCGAGATAGCCGACTGCGTCGTTGAAGGCCCTATCTCCTACGACGTGGCCATGAGCGCGGAGATAGCGGCCATAAAGGGCTACGAGAGCCCGAACTGTGGAAACTTCGACATTCTGATAGTCCCGAACCTGACGGCCGGCAACCTGCTGGGCAAGAGCCTTATAATCAGCGCCCACGCCGAAATGGCCGGAATTGTCGTAGGGGCAAAGATACCGATTGTCCTGACCTCGCGCGGGTCTTCGGCGGCTGAGAAATTCAACTCCATCGCTCTGTGCGCCGTGACGTCGCTCAGGAGGGTATAAATATTACAGGGGCGACCGCGGAGGGTGGCCGCCCCTGCCGAGACGAGGGGGGTAGCAAATTCTAAAAGAAATGGCTCCCCACAAAGCCCGCGATTATAACTGAGGCGATGGTGACGGTGATGAAGCCTCCCGTGATCATCTTGGGCAGAATGTAGTTCTCTATCGCCTTCTTCTCGTCGGGGGTCGTGCCGATGGCCGCGGCCACTTCCTGAGAGATGAAGAGGGTCGTGGGGAAACCGAAGGTGCAGGTCAGGCCGATTGGAATGGCCAGAAGAGGGCTCATTCCAAATATCTTGCCGACGATAGCCCCGAACACGATGGTGGCGATAGCGCCTGTGCCCAGACAGACCGCCAAGGGGTAGAGAAGGCTCATGAGAAGCTCCGGGGTGGTCTGAGTTAGGTTGGCGAAGACGACCATAGTGGTAGCGAAGAGGATAAACGTGGCCGACCCGGACTTGCCGAGGGCCTGTTTTTCCAAAAAGCCAAGTTCCGTAAACAGGATGCCGACCAAGAGACACATAACGAACGGGTGAATCTGATTGTTGAGAAGGCTGGCCAAGTATTGAGCTATGCAGGCCACTATGGCTATTTTAGCCAAGATGACGATGGGCCTGTTGAAGGAGTCGGGAAGCTGCAAGAGTCTCCTTTTAGCGGGCCCGCTCGCCGTCTTTGCCTCGTCCCTCAGGTAGAGAGCCATCTCGTCCGGGTGCTGTATAAACCGCTTCGCCTCTTTTCTGAGAAGGAAGGAGGAGATGGGGATTCCCACGAAGTTCTGGAACACCAGCACCAAAAGAATAAACGAATTTAACTGCTGGGAGAGAATAGGGTCAGCTACTTTGGTTTTGAATACCTCAAGAAGCGTCAGGACGGCTATGTTGGCCCCCGCGAATATGGGCGCGCCGGCGTAGGCCAAGTTCTTGTCAAAAAAGAACGGGCCGATGAAAATGATGGCCGACGTGGCGATGAGGAGGGTGATTATCGCCACCACAACCGTCTTCCACTGCCGCTTCAGCTCCTCTAAGTCCATCAGGGTTCCCAAAGACGTAATAAGTACGAAAATGAGCACGCCTGCCAAGGGGCCAACGTTGGATATCTGGAACAGCTCATGCGGCAGGAAGAACGCGCCGCTTGGCAACTTGAACCAGAAGCCCATGAGGAGAACGAAAGCGATAACCAAAGTAGTCGACAGAACGGCCTTTGTCTTGTCGGCCACAAGCTCGCCAATGGCGAAAACAACCAAAAAAATCGTCAGTGCCTGAATAGCGTTCATTTCATTACCTCCTGTATTTTGTTTTTGAAAACTCAATCCCTCAGAAGCTCTAACTGCTCCTCCCCTCTCTCAGTTTTTCCAGCATGTTCAAGGCGAACGCGGTCATCAGCGATATTCCCGTCGGAAGCACGGTATCGTCTACGTTGAACTTGGGGGAATGGTGAGGCGCGGTCGTCCCCTTCGCCTCGTCGCCGGAACCCAGAAAGAAAAGCACGCCCGGAACCTTCATCTGATAGAAACTGAAATCCTCGGAAGCCATCAGCATCGGCGACTCCTCGACGTTGTTTTCGCCGACCACCTGAAGCGCCGTATCCCTGAGCAGCTCCGCCAACGACGAGTCGTTTATGACGGGCGGGTAGAGGGTCGTATATTTTATTTCAGCCCTGCACCGATACGTCGCGGCGACGCCTTCGGCGATGCGGCGGAAAGCCGCCTCCATTTTATCACGGACGGTCGGGTTAAATGTTCGGATGTTTCCGATCATCTCGGCCCTGTCCGGGATGATGTTTATAACGTCGCCCGAGACTAATTTCCCCACGCTGATAACGCCGGTTTCGAGCGGGTTGACCTCGCGGCTGACGACTGTCTGCAGGGCCAAAATGAAATTGGCCGCCGTGACGGTCGGATCTACGGCGTTCTGCGGCATAGCGCCGTGTCCGCCCTGACCAAAAAACTTTACTTCCCATCCATCCACCGAGGCCATCACGGGGCCTGCGCGCCACTGAACGCGTCCCGTCGGGACGTGCGCCCAGAGGTGCATCCCGGCGACCGCGTCTACTCCGTCCAGAACGCCTTCCTTTACCATAGCGGGAGCGCCGGAATGATCCCCCTTCTCCTCAGCCGGCTGAAAGATGAAGCGGACGCCGCCAGAGAACTCGTCCTTCATGGAGTACAGGAGTTTTGCGGTGTGAAGTAGTATAGCTATGTGGCCGTCATGTCCGCAGGCGTGAGATGCGCCGTCGCGCCGCGATTTGTAGGGAAGGTCGCCTTCCTCCGTAATGCTCAGCGCGTCGATGTCCGTCCTCAGCGCGACGAGCGGCCCGTCTTCTTTGCCTTTCAGGTCGGCGACAAGGCCGACCGGTTTCCCCTCGACGCCGATTTTAATGCCCTTAAAGCCTGTTTCTTCCAGCTCGGAGGCGATAAAGCGCGTCGTCTCCACCTCATGCCAGGAAGGCTCGGGGTTAGTGTGGAGAAAACGCCGCATCTCGGTCGCGGGCTCCGCCATCTTCTGAGCCATGTCCCTGATTCGAGCAATGTCCATATCTGAAAACCTCCAAATCCAAATTTGACTTTCAATCAAGATCCTTTTAGTTTACATGCCGATTAGCTCCACGGGTAGGTCAGATAGAGGTGAAGCGGCATAATAGGCGTTTCTATGCTGCCCTTCACCTCTTCGTATATCTCCTCGCGCACACAGGCGAAATCTATCTCGGCATAAGGCGCGACAATCTCAAGCATCTTTTTGCTCCCCGAGATAAACTCCTCTTTCGTCGTCGTCCGCCCGCTGTTGGGGTTGTTTATCATGCGAAGTTTATCGAGTTTAATATGGGAAACCCCCAGGATTTTCCCGAGCGTCTCGTCGATGTGGGCAATGTCGAACGACCAGGGCCTGAAAACGTTCAGGACGTAGTAAATTTGCGTATCGTCGCTGTTGATATAGGGAGCGAACGCGCCTATTGACCGCGCGCCGATATGGTCGCCCCCCACATCCATGACGACATGCCGCATATGGTCTTTCAGCGAGCCGACCACGCCGCCAACCTGCGTCGGCGCGTCCATAAACTGCTCTTGGTGATGAAAGACGACGCCCTCGCGCTCCATCGTCTCCTTGACGTCTCTTGAGCGAAACAGCGGCTTGGTCATATCCATGTCGAAAAAATGCACAGCTCTCTCACGGGAGCCGACAAGCAGTTTGGAAAAGTTTATGGCTATCTCGCTTTTTCCGCTGCCCGCCTCTCCTACGAATATAAAGTTTTTGCGTTTAACGTCCTTTTCCAATTTCGAGCCCCGCATGGAAGGCTTCCCGGTTCAGCGGAATCAGTTCGGCTTTCTTTCCGAGCTGCCGTACTATGACTTCCTCCACAACCGCCTCGTCGACGATATTCGTGCGGCCTATATACACACCGAGCATTATGACGTTCAGCACTTTGGGGTTGCCGAGCTTCAGCGACAGTTCGGTGACGGGGGCTTTTATGACGCTGACGTCGTTTCTTTTTATCTCTTCCCTGACGATGGAGCTGTTGACGAAGAGCCTGCCGCCGGGCTTCAGCGCGCCTATAAATTTGTTGAGCGAGGGGCCGTTCATCACGATAAGGTCGTCCATGACGTCCCCGACCGGAACACCGATAGCGTCGTCTGAAATTACGACGTAACAGTTAGCGGTTCCTCCCCGCTGCTCCGCTCCGTACGACGGAAAGAACGTGACGTTTTTCTGAGCGGAGTCGCACGCCGCGTGAGAAAGGAGCTTTCCCAGCATCATGACGCCCTGTCCGCCGAAGCCGGCCACAAGCAGATTAGTCTCCATTGTCTAACCCTCCTGAGGCCCGTATTACGCCGAGCGGGTACTCCGGGAGCATATTTTCATTGATATAATCAAGAGCGTCAATTGCGTCCATGCCCCAGTTCGTCGGGCAGCTCGCTACTATCTCCACCATTGAAAAGCCCTTGCCGTCCAATTGATTCTGGAATATCTTCTGAATGGCTTTTTTGGTTTTGAGTGTGTTCTGCGGGTTGTTGCAGCTGGTGCGTTCTATGTAAGCCGGGGCCGTCAGCTTGTCCAAGATTTCGCTTATGTGCATAGGGTAGCCGTGCTCTTTCGCGCTTCTTCCCGCCGGTGCGGTGGAGGCCCTCATCCCCATCAGGGTCGTAGGGGCCATCTGGCCGCCAGTCATGCCATAAATGCCATTGTTGACGAAAACGACGCTGATGTTCTCCCCTCGGTTAGCGGCGGACACGGACTCCCCGAGCCCGATGGCGGCTATATCCCCATCTCCCTGATAGGTGAAAACCAATGAGGCGGGGTTCGACCTTTTTATGCCCGTGGCCACGGCGCAGGCGCGTCCATGCGGAGCCGTTATGTTGTCGAAACTTATATAGTCCATGTGGAGTCCGCAGCAACCTATGCCGAGAACGCATACGGCGCGCTCGAACAGGTTCATCTCTTCCAAGACTTCACCTATCAGCTTCATGACCGTGCTGTGCATGCACCCCGGACAAAACCCGCCCACCACGCCGGGGCGAAGCCCTTTTGTCCTCGCGTAAATCTTCTCCATTTCAGCCCACCCCCTATTTGACAAGCAAAAACAACTTTTCGGCCGCCGTCAGCACGTGTTCTTTTTTCATGATGTTGCCTCCGCTGCAAAGGCAGGTATGAACCGGGGCGCGGTCGCCAACGCCTTTTTCCACGTCCTGCGCCATCAGCGCCGGAATGGCCATCTCGACGTCAAGCACGGCTTTGACTCTTGCATAGTCAAGTTTTTTGAAACTCTCGAATGGGAAGGGATGTACGGTTATGGGGCGGATGAGGCCGATTTTTTTGCCCTGCGCCCTAAGTATATCGACAACTGTTTTTGAAACCCGGGCGGATATGCCGTAAGCGGCGATTATGACCTCCGCGTCGTCGGTCAGATACTCCTCGGCCCGCGTGTCGTTCCTCCGCCACGATTCGTAGAGAGCGGCGGCCTTCTCGTTTTCCCTCTGCTGTGTGACGGTTGACCATTGGCCCGGCTGAATCCAGGCCCTCGTCGCGTAATCGGAACCATGTCCGATACAGGCCCAGGGCTTCTTGGCGTTCTTTATCCTCGCTACCTCTTCGTCCGTTTTCATCTCAGGCAGTTCAACCGGCTCCATCAGAGTGCCCACGACGCCGTCGCAGAGAATCAGCACGGGGTTTCGGTCGCGATCCGCGTAGTCAAAGGCTTCATAAGTCATATCAGCGGCCTCCTGAGCCGACGCCGGGGCGAACACGAGCATCTCAAACCCGCCGTTGCCCGACGCCTTGGTCGCCTGCAGATAGTCCATCTGAGCCGGCTGTATAGACCCGACGCCCGGACCGCCTCTCGATATGTTGGCGTAGACCATCGGGACGCGCGCGGAGGCGCAGTAGGAAATGCCCTCGCTCTTCAGGGCGATGCCGGGGCTTGATGACGACGTCATAGACCGGCAGCCGGCGGAAGCCGCGCCGTACACCATGCTGACGGAAGCTATCTCGCTCTCGCCCTGAACAAAGACGCCGCCGACCTCGGGCATTCTTCTCGCCAAATACTCAGGGATTTCGTTTTGGGGCGTGATGGGATAGCCCGCGAAAAAACGGCACCCAGCCCTTACGGCCGCCTCCGCTATCGCCTCGCAGCCCTTCATGAATATCCTCGCCATCTTCCTCCCCCTTCTCTATTTATATATCTCTATGGCGGCTTCGGGACATATAACCGCGCACATTTTGCACGCGACGCAAGCCTCCTGATTTTTGGGCGTCACGTACTCGTATCCCTTCGAGTTGACCTGTTCCCCGACGGCCAAAACTTCTTTTGGGCAAAACTTGACGCAATAACCGCAGCTTTTGCAACTCTCGGGCGCTATTTCAATTTTCGCCATCTTTCTCCCCCCATACATTAAAATTCCGTCAGCTTCTCACTTCGCAACGATAGCATGAGAGAGTTCTAAAGTCAACATTTTGTTTAAGAACGATGTATAATTGAACAAGCTATCAGCGTCGCGGGAGGTGCGTTATCATTATGACTGACGATACGGAATTTATCGATTTTCTGGAAAAATTAGCGAGCCTGATCGCCGAGACCTTCGGGAACAACTGCGAGGTGGTGGTTTCCGATCTTGACCGTCCGGAATCGACCATCCTCGCTATTTTCAACAATCACGTCACCGGACGCAATGTCGGCGACCCCCTGACGCCCCAGGCCCTCGAACGGGTGCGTGGCAGCGCGGACGGGTATTACATCAACCATCAGGAATTCAAGGGAGGCAAACTTCTCAAGACGTCGACAATAAGCGCGCGTATCGGCAAACGCCACATCGCCTTTTGCATCAATTACGACTGCGACAATTTAGAAACCCTTCAGCGCTCGCTCGATGGTTTTTTGACCATGCAACGCGACGGCGACATAAACGGTGAAGTAGGCGACAATTACGCCCCAGCTATTCAGGAAGCCGTGAAAGAGGCCATAAAACTTGTCCAAAAACCGGTGCGTCTGATGAATAAAAAAGACCGCCTCCAGGTCATAGCCCATCTTGAGGCGCGCGGAGTCCTGCAAATGCAAAAAAGCGTACAGGCGGCGGCTCACTATTTGGGAATTTCCCGTTATACGGTCTATAACTATCTCAACGAACTACACGCCGAGAAAGAATCATCCCAGAACCCGGGATGATCGAAAAAGGGCGCGCAAAATCTGCAAACAGACTTTGCGCGCCCTCTAAATTAACTCTAATACACCAAATTCACAAGCGCCGTGGTAAAAAACGGAAAATACGTCAGCAGAATCAGGTCTATCACCAACAATATATAAAACGGAACCGCTTCTTTGATAAACGACTTAGTTTTGCATCCCGTAATGCCGCACGTCACGAACATCAGCGTGCCCATCGGCGGTGAAAGCGCGCCTATCGCGTTGTTGAAGATATACACCATCGCAAAATGAATCTCGTCTATGCCGTATTGAGCGGCAATCGGCGCCAATAGCGGCACAAGCACGATCATAGACGCGTTGCCCTCTATGAACATACCCACAATAAGCAGGAAAATGTTGATGATGAACAGGAATACATATTTATTTGAGACCGAGGAAACCATCCAGGCCGTCAATTGCTGCGGGACGCGTTCTTTCGTCAGTATCCACGAAAACACGCAAGCCGCCGAAACTATCAGCATAATAGAGGATGTCGTGCAGACGGTTTCTTTCAGCCCCTGAATTAAATCCTTAAATTTCATTTCGCGGTAAGCAATCCCCAAAATAAAAGCGTAGACGATGGCGACAGTGCCGGCCTCAGTAGCCGTAAAAACGCCGAGCCGGATACCGCCGATGATTATGATAGGCAAAAGCAAAGGCAAAACAGCCGGCTTGAGCGCGCCCACAAACTCATCGCGGGTGATTTTTTCGGTGCGGATAGGCACGTAGCCGCGCTTTATCGAAACCGCGCGCACCACAAGCATCATCGTCACGCAAAGCATCGTTCCGACTCCGATGCCCGAAACAAACAGCTTGCCGATAGAAACGTTCGCGATACAACCGTATAGAATCATGGCAATCCCAGGCGGGATCAGGGGCGTTATCATCGAGGACGCCGCCGTTACGACGGAAGAAAATTCCTTTGAAAATCCGTTCTTCTCCATTTCAGGGACGAGCATTTTCGCTTCCATAGCGGCGTCGGCGATGTTTGAACCCGAAAGACCGCCCATCAGCGTGGAAAGCAACACGTTCACCTGCGCGAGGCCGCCGTGCATACGTCCCGTAACGGCGACGCAGAAGCTCATTATCCGTTTTGTAACCCCGGTGTAGTTCATGAAAATTCCGGCGCATACAAAGAAGGGAATAGCAAGCAAGGATATACTTTCAGCGCCCGTCACCGCCTGCTGCGCGAACACGATGGCGTTGACTTTTGGGTTGCTGAAAAAGTAAACGGCGGAACCCCCAAGCACAGAAACGTACACCGGCACTTTGAGGAACAGCAACGCAAGCATCACAATCGCCGCAATCATGAGAATATTATTCATTTTCCATCGCGACCTTTACTTCGGACTTCACGCCGTGGATACAAGCGTAAAAGTAACTGATAATCATGATAATATAAGAAACAGGCGCCACGCCGTAAATGAGCGCGTATGGAATGTTGAGCATACTGGTTGAGCGACCGCTCGAAATAAACAGCTTTACAAAACCTATGCTCTGAATGAACAAATATCCAATGACGAGTACGACTACAACTCCGATAAGATATTCCATTATCTTTTGCGCCTTTTTCGGCATGGCGTCCACTACCATCTCTATGGCGACGTGGTTCCCGGTGCGAAACGCGGCGCCTCCCGCCGCGAAGACAATCCAAACCATGCAGGCGAGCTGAACTTCCTCAAGCCACGTCAGCGGACGCCCGACGAGATAGCGCATAATTACGCCGCCAAACGTCAATATAATCAAAAGAACTAAAGAGATAGACGCGACTACTATATCTAAGTTAAATATAATGTTGAGTGCGGCGCTTTTGTTTTTCACAAAATCACTCTCTTTTCTGAACAGTGAATCGGGCGACCCACATCGGTCGCCCGTCTCTTTATATCAGACGGCTATTTCATCGCCGCCTTAACTCTGTCGTAAAGACCGTCGCTCCAGCCGAAAGTCGCGCCCTGAGCATAGAAAGCCTCAGCCTTCGCTTTGAAACCCGCGAGAACCTCAGCGCTTGGGTTGACGACTGTCACCTTGCCTTCGTCCACCATTTTCTTGAGGTAGCCCGCCTCGGACGCTATCTGCAGTTCGTTGTTATACACGCCGGCTTCTTTGCAGGTGGAAACCAGCAACGCCTGCTGTTCGGAGGTGAGCGCGTTAAACACGTTCGCCGAGCAGACTAAAGTGGTGAAATTCTTGACGTGTCCGTCCAAAATGAGATATTTGGCGACTTCGTGAAGTTTCCTGCCGTACAGCGTCGCAAGCGGATTTTCCGCACCGTCGATTGTACGTGTCTGCAACGCCTGGTAAACATCTCCCAAATCCATACCGGTAGACGCCGCGCCTAAGACATCGAAACCTATGGACTGAATCTTATTGCCCGGCACGCGAATCTTCATGCCTTTCAGGTCATCGACGGTGTTGACGGGCTTGTTTGTCAGAGTGTGGCGCGCGCCGTAAATCCAGTTTGAGCCGAGAAGTTTCAGACCCTTCGCCTCAAGCGCCGCTTCCTGCTGCTTATACCAGTCGGACGCGACTAATTTCCAGCACTCGTCCCAGCTGTCAAACAAAAACGGCCCGAACACAATACCGAAATCCTTGACGCCGTAATCAGCGTAGAACGCGCCGTCAGCCAGCGTCACGACGGGCTCGTCAAGTAGCATAGAGTCTATCAGCTTGTTCTTCGAGCCAAGTTGCGAATCGGGGAACAGCTCAATCTTCAAAGAACCGCCGCTACGCGCGTCAACTAACTCCTGCCATTTGACCAAGCCCTGACCAAAGGGTTCGCTTATGGAATTTTCAAAACCAATCTGAATCACCGTAGCGTCCGCGGCGAGCGCATAGCCGCTTTGGCTCAGCGCCGCAATTACAGCAACAACCAACAAGGCGAATTTCTTAAACTTCATGTGTAGCACCCCTTTTCAGATTATTTGTTACTAAAATCCAACAACACCTTCAACATATTCCCGGAGTTTTTGTCAAAATCGGCAAAGGCCTTATCGGCGTCACTCCAGTGATATGTATTGGTAACGATTTTCTCCAAGTCCACTTCGCCCGCTTTGACGAGTTCGATAAGTTCCGTGAAGTCTCTTTTTAGCGCGTTGCGTGAACCCGAAACATGCAGTTCCTTTTTTTGCAACAACGTGAAATTGAAATCGAGGTTTTGTTTGCCGACGCCTATCAACACGACGTTGCCGCCGTAAGCCGCGGCGTCTATGCAGTTTTGAAAGGTGGAGGGAAGTCCGACGGCCTCTACCGTGACATCAAAGCCGTCTGAGCCGGTGATTTTCTGTACGGCTTTTTCAAGAGCTTCTTTGGAGTCGTTCAGGATAACGCCGTCTACGCCGAAAGTCAAGGCGTAATCGAGTTTTCCCTTGGCGACGTCCGCGACATATACCTCAGCGCCCTTGATACGCGCGGCGACCGCGGCGAGAATGCCGATAGTGCCGGCGCCTACAATCAACACTTTTTGACCGGATCTGACATTGCCCTGAGAGATTCCGTGGTAGCTTATACAAAACGGCTCAATAAGAGCGAGCGTCTTCGCGGGTAAACCCAAGCCGTCATAGATGCGCGAAACCGGCATCGTCAAAAATTCGGAGAAAGCGCCTTCACGCTGAACCCCCATTGTTTGGTTGTCCATACAACAATTGACTAACCCGCGTCTGCACGAGTAACAGGTTCCGCAATTAAAATACGGGTTACAGGTGACGACCATGCCCGGTTTTAATCCTTTGTCGTTTTCTTCGATTTCGATAATCTCAGCTGAAAATTCATGTCCTGGTGTGCGCGGATATGAGAAATACGCAAACGAACCGCGATAGGAGCCTAAATCGCTACCGCATATACCACCATACAGCAGTTTAAGCAGAGCCTCACCCTTTTTGGGTATCGGTTTTGGCGCGTCAACAAACACAACCTCGCCCGGAGCCTTGATTACAATTGATTTCATAGCAACCCCCGCTCTCCTGTTTTGTGCAACATAACACGTGCTGAATATTTTGTCAATTGGCAAGTTGAAGTTTCACCGCCTTAACGAGCCAATCCGTTTGCGGTGATGACCGTGCCGCCCCAGGAGAGGCCGACGCCGAAGCCCATGAGCAGGATTTTGTCACCTGGTCTCAGGCGGCCTGAGCTTCTGAGGTCGTTCAGGGCGACGGGGATGGTGGAGCTGACGGTGTTCCCGTAATTTTCGATGTCGATGATAAATTTTTCGGGCGGGATTTCGAGCGCGTCGCGCACTTTTTCAAGTAGCACGAGGCTCGCCTGATGGACGATAACCCAGTCTATGCCGTCTACGGTGACGCCGTTCAGGCTCAGGGTATCATCGAAGCAGGGAGGAGCGACTTCGAGCGAGAAGCTCAGAACTTCCGGCCCGTTCATGTAGAGATGTTCCGGCGTGCGGACGTTGCCCCAGCGGTTTGTCACCTCGACGCGGGTCTCGGGAGAAGAGGGAGCCGCCCAGGCCCCGGCGGGGATTAACAGCTTGTCCGCGCCCCCGCCGTTCGTGCCGAGCGAAAACTCCCCGATGTCCGCCGCGTCGCTCGCCTCCACCAAGGTGGCCGCCGCCGCGTCGCCGAAGAGCGTGCGGGTGCTCTTGTCCAAGGGATGAATGACGCGCGAAATAGTATCCGCCGTTATAAGGAGGACGTTTCGAGCTACGCCGCCCAAGATCAGCCCCTTCGCTACGGCTAATCCGTAGATGTACCCCGAACAGCCGAGGTTGTAGTCGAGAGCGCCGATGTTTTGGCGAAGCCCAAGCCGGTGCTGAACGATACAGGCCGTCGCGGGCAGGAAGTGATCGGGGCACTCCGTGCAGAGCAGGAGAAAGTCGATGTCGGCGCGGTCTATACCGTGTTCCGCGAAGAGCTTTTCTCCCGCCGCCGCGGCGATGTCGGAAACCAACTCGCCGTCCACGACGTGACGCTTGGCTATTCCCGTTTTACTGAAAATTTTGCCCTCCGACCAACGCGCCCCCGACGCGGTCTCGTTCCACTCGCGGACGAGCGCCGCGTTGTCCATAACCTTCTCCGGCAAATAGACCGAAATGGCCCTGCATGACGCCCCGCTAATGGGGAGTGATTTTTCCTTCGATTGATTTTTCAAATTAGAGATACCTCGCGCAAAAAATAAAGACCCCCAACAAGGGTCTTTGTGAATAACTTTTTTATATTATACTACAAAACCGAGATGATCCTCGCCACGCAAGAGGTGTGTCGATAGATAACGCTCGGGTCGAGTTGGGCCCTGACTTTTACACATCCCCATAAAAAATAGTCAATAAAAACACAATAACATTAAAAAAGGCGCTTCTCCAAAACAAAGAACCATACCGGCTCATTTTCTCACGCCGCGCGACACAAAGCGCTCGTACATCGCGTCCCCCACGCACTCGCGCGCGTACTTACACCAGCTGACGCAGCTCAACGCGTCGTTGTAGGCGATGAAGCCGCAGGCCGGGCAGGCGACTTGCGTATCGACGGAAAAAATCTCTATTTCACCTCCGCATTCGGGGCAAGTCTTTATTTTAAGCGTAGGAGCGCCCTTTATGCCCGCCGCTCCCGGGCAGCCGTTCATCGGCCCACATCCTTTCAAACTCTAATCAAGGTTCTAATCAAGACTCCAAAACATCGCCCTTGACGGATAGCGTCACTACTTGCCACGGAATCATTTTCTCCGAGTTTTTCAGCGCCGTCTTCACGGCGTGCTCAATCCCGCCGCAGCATGGAACTTCCATGCGTACCACCGTCACGGATTTAATATCGTTCTCCGCGATAATTGCCGATACTTTTTCGCTGTAATCGACATCGTCCAATTTCGGGCAACCAATAAGAGTGATTTTATTACGCATGAACTTGTCATGAAAATCACCTCTGGCATAAGCGGCGCAGTCGGCGGATATAAGCAAATTAGCGCCGTTAAAATAAGGCGCGTTCACCGGCGCGAGTTTTATCTGCACAGGCCATTGATTCAGATTGCTTTGCGCTTGCGGCCGCTCGACGCTCTCAGCGGAGGCCGGCGCGTCTCGCCTTATGGCGTGGGCGTTGCCTCCGGGACATCCGCTATGCGGCGCGGCGTTTTCCGCCTTTTGCGCGAGGGCCATTTTTACGGCCTTTTCATTATATTCACTGGCTTCCCGTTCCTCAAAAGTTATGGCTCCGGTAGGGCAGACCGGCAGGCAGTTTCCCAAGCCGTCACAGTAATCGTCGCGTAGCAGTTTAGCTTTACCGTCTACGATGCCTATGGCCGACTCGTGGCAGGCCTCCGCGCAAAGTCCGCAACCGTTGCAAAGCGCTTCGTTGATTTTAATGATTTTACGTATCATTTTTCATCGTCTCCTTTTGTCGTCTCTTTCTTTTGTTCCCTTGACTTAATAAACCTCATTATATTAAGCTAAGTGAAAATAGTCGGTTGTATTTACAACGAAAAGAGGTCAAGGATGAAAAATCTATTCCAACGCGTAAAAACGAGCCCGCTTTTTGTGGATATAGACGAGCGTGATTTATCGGCCTTGCTTGATTGTTTGGCGGCGGAGCAAAGCCACTTTGAAAAACATAGCTTCATATTCACGGAGGGTGAAGCCGCTACGCGTTTAGGCGTTGTTCTCTCCGGCAGCGTTCATGTCGTGCGGGATGATTTTTGGGGAAACCGGACGATAGTAGCGCGCATAGAGCCGGGCGACTTGTTCGGCGAGGCTTTTTCCTGCGCTGCCGTTGACAGGCTTCCCGTCAGCGTGGTGTCCTGTGAAAAATCGGAAATTCTTTTGCTTGATTACGGGCGCGTCATTACGACTTGCGCCTCGGCCTGCGCGTTCCATAATGTCCTGGTTAAAAATATGACAAAAATATTAGCGGCGAAAAATATTCTGCTCACACAAAAAATGGAGTATCTCACGCGCCGCACCACGCGGGAAAAACTGCTCTCGTTCTTATCGGCGCAGGCAAAGCGGAAGGGCGGCAATTCTTTTGAAATTCCCTTTGACAGGCAGGAGCTGGCGGATTATCTTTCAGTCGACCGCAGCGCGCTGAGTGGCGAACTTTCAAGAATGCGGGATGAGGAAATTATACGATTCCACAAAAATCATTTTGAGATTTTGACTTGATATAACTAAGCTATAACTTTGTCGCCCCTCTGGGGTTTTGCAATCGCCCTTCCTTTGGCCTTCTCTCGTTTTCGCCTTACAATGTCTGCATTACGTTCAGCAAACTTTGGTAGCTGTCGACATCGTGATACTTAACGCCCGCCGTCGACAATTCGTTAAACAGTTTCTTCGCGCAGGATATTTTTGCCTGCTCGATAGGGCGTAGGTTCAGGCTGTCCATCGTGCCTTTCGTTTCGGCGATGAAGAATATGTGTTTTACAGCGCCGCGCTTGAAAGTGATAGCCCAGTCCGGCGAGTAGTTGCCGACTGGCGTAGGAATATAAAAACCCTTAGGCCCTCGCGGAAGTTTTGCGTACACGACCACTTCATCGGCGGTGTCCAAATCGGCGGCGAATTTTCGCTCTATGCTTTCATCACTCGTCCCGTCGGTGAACACGTAGTCCTGAATCGCCCTCTTGGCCTGAAACGCTTTCGCGTACTCGTTTGACGCGCGGCTCATATTGAATATATCCTGCGCGTAAGGTTCTTCCGCGCTTGGCGCGTAACTTATATGCTCCACGACAACCGCCGCTTTTTGCTTGTTGATTTCGTCTATGACCTTGCTGATAAACTCCTCCGGGTTCAGCTTGAACAGATATATTTTATCCGGCTCGAGCCCTGACAGTATCTTTGTCACACTGCGGCGCGTAAGCGTAGTCCCTTCGGCTACTTTCCCGACAAGGTCATAACGAACGGAGCTGCCGTGCGAATGTAAGAGCGTCCGTGTCTGCGTGCGCCGCACATTGAACTCCGCGCCGTCCTGTTCGCCCACTGTCTGCGTGTACTGAAGCTGCGCGACTTTCAGGGTGGCGTTTACGGCGGCGACAGACTTTTGAATCAAGTCAGAACTGTTAAACTCCACGGTATACGCGTATTTTTTGTTAATGCGCTCCCACAATTCCTTGAAGTCTTTCCAGTTATCGTTTAGCGGGTTATCCTTTATCTGCGGAGCGTGTCCGTTGCCGGTCATATCTTGTAGCACATTGGGATCGAAAATGCCCTGCACAAGCATATGAATGCCCGTGGCATACGGAGCCAAATCTTCTCTCAATGGCGCAAGCCGTCCCTTTTCGGCGTCCGAGCGATAGGCATCCGTAATTTTTCCGTCGTCGTCAACGTAGTCGTTACGAATCAAGTAGTTATATAAGGCCGTCGCCTCTGTCGCGCTGATGATATGCGTCTCGCCGCCTATTGTAAGCGTTTTGCCTGTGAAATATTCAATGCTTGCCTTGGTTGGGCGGTCGTACAAGTCCTCGCGGATTTTAGTCTGCAAGTCGGAGACAAATCCGGCGTAGCTTTCAGACGCGATAACCGTTAATTTGTTTACGTCCTGAACAAGTTCCTCGCCCAAGACCTCCACGTCCTGCCTGTCGCCTGATTGATTGACGCAAAGCCGCAAGCCGCGTCCGACTTCCTGACGTTTGGCGGTTGCGTTGTCGGAGTGCTTGAGAGTGCAAATCTGAAACACATTCGGGTTGTCCCAACCCTCGCGCAACGCGGAATGGGAGAATATAAAACGGGTAGGCTCGTCAAAGCTGAGCAGCCGTTCCTTGTTTTTCAATATCAGGTCGTAAGCTGAAATATCGTCTGAAAACTCGCCTCCGCGTTTGACCACGCTGTTTACAAAACGACCTTTGTCGATTGAAAAGTATCCGCGATGAGTGTCGGCCGTCTTAATACCGCGCAAATACTCCTGATACGCGGAAGGGAACAGCGTCAGCCGCTCGTTTAGCTCGGCATCGTACTCCCGCTCAAAAACGCGCCCGTATTCACCCTCGATTTCCGCGCCGTCGTCATTGTACAGGCGGTATTTCGCAACCTCGTCAATAAAGAACAGCGACAGGCATTTTATGCCGCTTTGGAATAGTTTTTCCTCTTTATCAAAATGCGAGGCTATCGTTTCACGGATTTGAATGCGCCTTATATCGTCGTCGTTTACATTGCCGTTGGCTTCGCCCGCAAAGAGGGAATCGCCGCTTGAAAAAGTCACAAGGCCGCGAAACGGGTCAACTTCCGCTATGGACAATCCTTTGTATTGCTCCAAGTCATTGGAGGCGCTGTACAGGCTGTCGCCCGCGCTGAGTATACGCATTTCGCGCTTGATGCCTTTATTGTGTCTTACCTCGAACTCTATGCGGGCGCGGGGCGGCATTTTGGGGCTTAGGACAATCTCCGACAGATAAAGATATAGTTAATTAATTTAAGCACGCATAAATAGCCTCGACCAATGTCCTGAAATTCCGAACTGAATCTCTCAATGCCCTTTTCATATTCGCCCAAAGTTTTTCAATGGGATTCAGATCCGGTGAGTACGGCGGCAAGAAAATTAGCCGCATACCGTACTTTTTCGCCAACTCCTGCAACTTATTTTTGCGATGGAAAGACGCGTTATCCATAACAATCGTATACCCGACAGGCACTTCGGGCAATAGAAACTTCTCAAACCACAGCTCGAAAAAACGCCGTCCGTGTTGTTCGAATAACAATGAGAACCAAGAACTTCACCATTGCAATACCCCGCAATAACATTAGTTCTTTGATACTTTTTCCCACGTCGCGTATCCTCGACTTTTTGCCCTATCGGCGCACGCACA